>JBHLKB010000070.1:0-9262 GCA_048887205.1 Candidatus Hodarchaeota archaeon | reverse complement strand
AATACTTTTTCAAAAGTAAGCAATGTAAAAATCGTTAAAGCACCAGGGAAATCCCTTAGAGAAACGGAATTAATTAATGGAGTATATACTCAAAAAGAAAAAGTAAATTCTATGATGCCTGATACTATAAATAACGCAAAAATAGCAGTTATAAGGCGTAAACTCGATGTAAAGAAGACGGAATTCGATGCTCAAGTTCGAATTTCAAGTCCCTCTGAAATTCAAAAATTCCTTGACCAAGAAGAAAAAATCCTAATGGACTATTTAAAAATCTTTAAAGATCAAGGAATAAATATGGTCGTAAATAGCAGTGATATCTCTGATAAATTTGGAGCTTATTTAGCAAGAGAAGGAATTGCGGGTATTAAAAATGTTGGTGAAAGTGATTATAAATCGATATTAAAAGCAGTTGGTGCCAACCTTGTAGATGATTTAACTTCTATTTCTGAAGTCGATTTAGGTTTTGCTAAAAAAATACATTTTGAAAAGCTTGGTGATGACGAATATACTTTATTTTCAGGTTGTAAAAATCCTAAATCAGTATCTATTTTACTTAAAGGTGGGCTTGATAAAATACTTAATACAGCTGAAGTCTCTTTAAACGATGTATTGTCTGTCATTGCTAAAATATTAGATACTAAAACAGTTGTAGCTGGTGGTGGTGCAATCTATATGGAGCTTGCTAAGAGGATAAGAGCTTATGCTAACGAGATAAGCGGAAAGGAACAACTTGCAGTTAATGCTTTTGCTTTAGCACTTGAAGAAATCCCAAAGACATTGATAAAGAATGCAGGACTAGAAGAAATTGAACAATTGACAGAATTAAGGGCAGCACATAAAACTGCTGATGATAAATGGATTGGAATTGATACTATTACCAATACAATTGGAGATAATTTTAAAAAAGGAATTGTAGAACCTGCCGAATTACTCAATCATATCATTAAATCTGGGAGTGAACTTGCGAATTTAATCTTAAGAGTAGATAGAATTATCAGTGCGAAAGGTAGTAAACCAGAAGGTTTGTAAGATCCTTAAAATACATTTTTTTTAAATCTTTTTTTTATTTTTTGATTTTAATTTTTATATGTTAAGATCCTCACAAAATATTAGTTATTGTCTTAGAAATCTAGAAAAATTAAAAAGGAAAAATTAAAAAACTTCAAAAGTTTACTTATAACACACTTAAGGTCATTTGTAATTGATTCTACAGAAAAATTTGCTAAATAAAATAAGATGGAAGTTATTGACAATAATAATATTGAAAAATTAAAGGCTTTAAATAACAAGAATGTCCTAAAAATAATAAATGAGTTTGTTACTTTATGTAAACCCTCTAAGGTCACAGTTATCACAGATTCAAAAGAAGATATTAATTACGTAAGAAACCGAGCTGTTGAGCTTGGCGAAGAAGCGAAATTAGATCTGAAAGGCCATACTATACATTATGATGGATTTCTTACTATGGCAAATCACGATCAAGCAAGAGATAAAGAAAATACTCAAGTTCTAGTACCTAAAGAAGATTTAGATTCTTATCCTTGGATAAATACAATGGAAAGAACAAAAGGTTTAAAAGAAATATTGGAAATAATGGATGGATGTATGGAAGGTCATGAATGTGTAGTAAGGTTTTTTTGCTTAGGTCCCAAAAATTCTAAATTCTCTATACTTGCGCTTCAATTAACAGATTCGTATTATGTTGCCCATTCAGAAGATCTTCTTTATAGAGCGGGATATGAGGAGTTTAAAAGATTGAATGGATCCGATGACTTTTTCTATTTTATTCATTCTTCGGGAGAATTAACAGGAGATCCTCCAGTTACAAAAAACCTTGATAAAAGAAGGATTTATATTGATTTAAAAGAACACCGAGTACTTTCAGTAAATAATCAATATGCTGGAAATTCACTTGGATTAAAAAAACTTGCCTTACGTTTAGCAATATATAAAGCTAATAATCAAGATTGGTTAGCAGAACATTATTTTATTATGGGTATTCATCCAAAGGGAAAAAATAGGGTTTCGTATTTTTGTGGTGCATTCCCCTCAGCATGTGGCAAAACTAGCACAGCAATGTTACCTGGTCAAACCATAGTTGGAGATGATATTGCATATCTTCGAGTTTGGGAAAGCGGTTATGCCCATACTGTTAACATAGAGAGGGGTATTTTTGGAATTATTAAGGACGTAAATGCTAAAGACGATCCTCTCATATTTGAGGCTCTTACAACCCCTCGTGAAACCATTTTTTCTAATGTATTAATAAAAAAGGGAATCCCATATTGGATCGGAGATGGTAGATCAGTCCCAGATGAAGGATTCAATTTTTCAGGTAATTGGAAGAAAGGAAAGAAAGATAAGGATGGGAGGGAAATACCTCATGCACATCCAAATGCTCGTTATACAATTCGTATTGAAGAATTAGACAATGCTGACCCATATTTACATAATCCCGAGGGAGTACCAGTCCATGGTATTTTTTATGGAGGTCGTGATAGTGATACAATGCCACCTATAATTGAAAGTCTTAATTGGGAACATGGGGTTTTTCTAGGGGCTTCTATTGAATCAGAAACCACATCAGCTACACTTGGTACCGAAGGAGTTAGAACTCAACAACCAATGGCAAATTTAGATTTTATGGTAGTCCCACTGGGGAAATATTTAGAAAATCACCAAAAATTTGGCAATAGATTAGATCACTGTCCTAAAGTGTTTGCTACTAATTATTTTCTCAAAAATAAAGAAGGAAAATATCTAAATGGAATTTTAGATAAACTTTGTTGGATGATATGGGCAGAAGGACGCACAAACAATGATTTTGAGGCTATAAAGACACCTATAGGATTAATACCCAAATTTTCAGATTTAAAAACATTGTTTAAACAATATCTTGATAAGAATTATAAAGAAGAGGATTATATTGAGCAATTTTCTATAAGACCTGGAAAACTACTCCAAAAATTGGATCGTATCAAAGCTATGTATGAAAGAGAAAAAGATATTCCAAAATTCTTCTGGGACATACTGAGTAAACACAGGAAAAAGTTAACGAATTTACAAAATAAGTATGGTATGGAAGAGATTTCTCCTTTGCTGTTAAAAAAAGAAAATCTATAAAAGAAGTAATTATACTAAATATTTTAATCCAGATCTTACCTTATAGGTCTTGGAAACCCTATCTACCTCAATAAATCGTTTAATTTCTAAATTATTTAAGAAATCTCGCATTTGAACCGCATCTTTTTTCAATTCTTGCGCTAATCCTTCAATATCATTCTCATAAGTACGAAGAGTCTGGAGTAATGATGAATATTCTTCATAGATATGATTAACCAAATGTGTGATAGATTCTCTTATATTCAAACCAGTTTTTGTGCTTGTTGGAAAGATTTTACTATCTTCAGGTAAGTAATTTTGTGAGCGGACTACTTCTGGAGGTCGAGCACCTTCAATATCCTGCTTATTTGCCAAAAAAATTATTGGAATATTAGGAGGTAATATTTTTCTGATGGAATTTAATATCATAATTGCACTATCATCTTTTTCAGGAGCAGCAGCATCAAAGATAAAAATAACGCCATCTGAACCACTGGTACAAATCCCTCTCATTACTGAAAACCTTAAAAGTCCCGGTGTTCCAAACAAAAACACATCGAACCCGTTCAATTTTAAACTTCCTAAATCCATTGCAACAGTGTAAAACTTCTGATCTTTCCCTTGCGCTTCTACATTCAACGCATTATCATCAAGATAACGAATATAGCTTGACTTTCCAGACTGTAAAGGCCCTGTGACAACGATTTTAATATGATATCACCAAATCTAATAATGCAAGTGTAACTTAGACTTTACTTTTTTATTTATATATTTAAAAGGATAATATATTTGGATAATATATTTTATTATTATCTTTTTAATATTTTTAATAGTTAATTTGTGGTTAAAATATTAATATATTCTTTTTCATTTCAAGTTTTCGCAAAGAATTAAGAAAGATAGTATGGACTTAACTTATTTTGGAATCCTAAACGAATATTTCTAAATTTCATAGTAGAACCCAGATAATAGAAAAATATTTTATTTGTGCGAAATAAGTTATTTCATTAGAATATATTTAATTCAGAGAAAATTGAGTAAATTGATAATTTCTCAGAAAAACATGATCAATGATTAACTTTTTCTGAAAAAATACATCTATAATAGCTAGTAATCAGTTATAAATCATAAGTCTTATATAGATTTTTGTCAGAGATAGTCACTAAAAAATATGTATAACTCTTATCAAAATTAAAAACAATTTTCAAATGCGATTGAATATTTCTAACAAATTAATACATTTTAACAAAAACTAAATATAAAATTGAAGGAAATGGAGAAGTTATGAATAGTAATATAATGATAATTGGTGGTGGTATTTCTGGAATCGAAGCAGCATTATCTTTGGGTGAGCAAGGCTATAAAGTAATTTTAGTTGAAAAAACTCCTTCTGTTGGAGGTCGAATGGCACAATTAGATAAGACATTTCCTACTTTAGATTGTTCAATTTGCATACTTGCTCCTAAAATGGTTGAAGTAGCTCGACATCCTAATGTGGAACTCCTTACCTATTCGGAAGTTCAAGAAGTATCAGGTGAAGCAGGAAATTTCGATGTTAAGGTATTAAAAAAATCAAAGTATGTTGATTGGGATAAATGTACTGGGTGTGGGGCATGTTCAGAAAAATGTCCTATGAAAAAAATTCCCTCAGAATTTGAAGAGGCTATGGGTAATCGTACTGCAATTTATATTCCTTTCCCTCAAGCAGTTCCAAGAAAAGCAACAATTGATGCTAAAACATGCTTATTTTTAACGAAAAATGCATGTCGATTGTGTGAAAAAGAATGCGAGGCAGAAGCAATAGATTTTGAAATGAAAGATGAAGTTGTAGAATATAATGTTGCTTCTATCATTGTGGCAACAGGTATAGATATACTTGATCCAACTCCTTTAGTTCGTTATCATTATGGAGAATATCCTAATGTTATTACTTCTATGCAATATGAAAGATTACTTAGTGCTTCTGGACCCACTGGAGGTGAATTACTGCGTCCTTCAGATGGACAGCATACTCATAAGATTGCTTTTGTTGGATGCGTTGGATCTCGAAATGAAGCGTTATGTTCATATTGTTCTAAGTTTTGTTGTATGTATATGGCTAAAGAGGGTGTCGTTACTCGAGAACATGCTCCTGATACAAATGTCACCATCTTTTATAATGATACTCGCGTCATTGGAAAGAATCAGGAGGAATTTATTGAGCGAGCAAAAGATGAATATAACTTAAAATACTTTCATGGGATCCCCGGAGATATCCGAGAGGATCCAGAAACTCATGATTTACTTGTAAAGCATGCCAATTTAGATACAGCACAGGTTGAGACTGCTCGCTTTGACTTAGTTGTATTAGCCAGCGCAGTTATTCCTCGAAAAGATACTGAAGGATTAGCGAAAACATTAGGAATTGAAACTAATGAATTAGGATTTTTCAAGACAAAAAATTCTATTGAAGATCTTCAATCAACACGGGAAGGGATCTATGTTACTGGTTCTTGTCAATCTCCTGACGATATTGCTAATTCCGTTTCAAAAGCTAGTGGAGCTGCTGCTTTAGCTGCTTTACATGCTGTTCCTCTAAGTGAAGAAGAACAAAGAGTAGAGTTACCTCCATTAAGGGTTGTACGTGAACGAGATGCTCCACGTATAGGAGTATTTATCTGCCATTGTGGTGTTAATATCGGTGGTTATATGGATGTTCCTCAACTGGTAGAATATGCCAAAACCCTTCCAAATGTAATATATGCAATGGATAATAAATACAGTTGTTCGAGTCTAACTCAAGATATTATCAAGGAAAAAATTGAAGAACTAGACCTAAATAGAGTATTAGTTGCTGCGTGTACTCCAAGAACTCATGAACAATTATTCCAAAAAACCATTAGAGAAGCTGGCTTGAATGAATATTTATTTAATTTTGTAAGTATTCGAGAATTAGACTCATGGGTACATATGAATGAACGTGAGAAAGCAACAGATAAAGCTAAAGACTTAATCCGTATGGGTGTTGCTCGTGCGAGATTTTTGAAACAAGAGGTGAAAATTAAAGGAAATGTTGTACCAGAAGCGTTAGTAATTGGTGGAGGAATTGCAGGTATGAGTGCTGCCATGGAAATTGCTAAAAAAGGCTTTAAAATACATTTAGTTGAAAAAGATGATAAACTGGGAGGCCAACTGAATCTCATTTATAAAATTAATTTTGATAGAATTGATTCAAAAGAATTTTTGGATGAGACACTCAAAGAATACATTTCATTGAAAAATATTACCACTCACTTAAGTTCTAAGGTAGTTGATGTAAAGGGGTCAATAGGAGATTTCAAAGTTAATGTAAAAAACCAAGTTAATGAGAGTGTTTCAGAGTTGAATGTTGGTGTAATTGTTGTAGCAACAGGTGCTTATGAATATAAACCAGAGGGATGGTATCATTATGGTGAAGATCCACGAGTTATGACACAATTAGAACTCTCTGAAAAGTTAAGAGACAATGAATTAAAAGATGGTGAAACACTTGTTTTTATCCATTGCGTAGGTTCACGACAACCTCAAGGAGGAAACGGTTGCACATATTGTTCATTAATTTGTTGTTCTGAATCTATAAGGCATGCCCTTTATGTGAAAGAAAATTATCCCAACTCACAAGTTTTTGTGTTGTATAGAGACATTCGAGTTGGAACAGACGAAGAACCTTTTTATTGGAAAGCTAGAGAAAATATTAATTATATTAGATTTAATGATTATCCTGAAGTAGATCTTATAAATGGTAAAATTAGTGTAAAAGTCCATGATATATTGACACAAATCAACCTAAACATTGATGCTGACAAGCTAGTCTTATCTACCCCATTAAAGCCTCATGATAATAAAGTTCTTGCTGAACTTTTGAAGGTTCCACGAGATCAAAATGGATTTTTCTTAGAGGCTCATATAAAACTGCGACCTGTCGATTTTGCTACAGATGGAATATATCTAGCTGGTACTGCACATGGTCCTAAGGGTATTGCTGATTCAATAGCTCAAGGAAGAGGTGCTGCTGCTCATGCGTTAATTCCTTTAATTGCTGGAGTTGTTGAAAACGAGCCTTTGGTATCAGTAGTTAATCCTGCTTTATGTATCGCATGCCAAAAATGTGAAGAAGTATGTAATTTTGGGGCAATTGGAGTTAACTTTGATAATGATTTGTTAGTATCAGAATCTAATCCTCTCTTATGTAAAGGGTGTGGTGATTGTGCTGCTGCATGCCCAGCAGGAGCAATAACAATGAGTCATTTCGCTGATGATCAACTGACTCCAATGATATCCGAAGCCTTAAAAGGTGAATTTATTGATGAAAGACCCCGTATAGTTGCCTTCCTATGTAATTGGTGTAGCTATGCTGGGGCTGATACATGTGGTGTAAGTCGATTCCAATATCCTACAAATATACGACCTATCCGAGTTATGTGTTCTGGAAGAATTCCAAAGAGATTTATATTGCAGGCATTTTTGGAAGGTGCTGATGGAGTATTTATAGGAGGATGTCATTTAGGAGATTGCCACTATTTAGAAGGTAACTATGATACATTGCAAAGGTATAACGAGTTGAATGAAATTCTTGAAAAAGTGGGGATAAATCCAGAGCGCTTCCGTCTTGAATGGGTGTCAGCTAGCGAAGGAAAACGTTTTTCAGAAGTAGTTACTGATTTTGTAAATCAGGTAAAAAAATTAGGACCTGTTAAAGCTGAAGGAGGTGCATAAAAAATGACTGAAGAAGAAGTAATAAATGCAAAGGATTTAGATAAGGATTTCCGATATGAAATAAGTGAAAAGGTAGGAGCAAAATCACTTCTTAAGTGTATTCAATGTGGAGTTTGTAGTTCTGGATGTACAGTTACCGAATATGTTGATCTTCAACCGCATAGAGTGGTTGCGTTGTGTCTTTTAGGTTTGAAGGATAGAGTTTTGTCAAGTAATGCGATTTGGACATGTTCGTTATGCCATAGATGCACTGAACGATGTCCAAAAGGCGTCGATTACTCCTTCATACTAGCATTACTTAGGAATTTGGCGGTTAAAGAAGGCAATATTCCTGAAGAATATCAGGCAACAATTCAAACTTTACATGATAATGGTTTTGTTGTTCCTTATACTGGAGGGTTGGCAACTACTATAGATAGACGAAGAGAACGAATGGGGTTACCTAAATTATCACCGCCAAACTTGGAAGAAATTGATTTCATTATGAAAGAAACGGGAATTGGAAATTTAATTGAAAAATCAATAAACGACATGGAGGATGAGAAATAATGGAATACGCTTTATATTTAGGATGTACGATCCCCTTGAAAGTTCCGCACTTTGAGTTTGCATTTAGAGAAATTGCGAATATTTTAGGATATAAATTCAAGGAAATGGACGGTGCTAGCTGTTGTCCTGATCCTGTTGCTACTCAATCAGTAAGTATCGACACTTGGCTAACTATTGCTGCTAGAAACTTATGCATTGCTGAGAAAATGGGTTTAGACATTTTAACTATTTGTTCTGGTTGTTATGAAACGCTCAAGACAACAAAAGTTCTACTGGAAGAAGATAAGGCTGCATTCAATAGGGTTAATTCCGTATTAAAGAAAATCGGGTATGAATATAAAGGAACTTCCAAAGTATATCATTTTGTTGAGTTATTTGCTCAAGATGAGATGCTTAATAAAATTAAGAATATTCTTATGAAACCCATGGATAACTTGAATGTGGCAGTACACTATGGTTGTCATCTCATCAGGCCAAGTAAAATCTTACAATTCGATCACCCTGAACGGCCTGAAACTATGGATAAGATAATAGAAGCTATGGGTGCTAAAACAATAGCCTTTGCTGGAAAACTTGAATGTTGCGGATTCTGTGCGAGATTACAGGAAGAAATAGGATTTGAACTTGTTGAAAAGAAGATGACTGAATTAAAAGATCTTATAGAGGAAGTAGATGTTATGGTTGGAGTTTGTCCCGCATGTGTAGGGCAATACGACAGAAAACAACGACTAATCTCGCGAAAAACTGGTAAAGAACTTGATATTCCAGTTTTATACTTACCAGAATTGATGGCAATTGCCTTCGGTGTAGAACCAGATAAACTTGGACTTACTAACCGAAGTGTAAGGCCAAAAAAATTGATGGAAAAATTAAATAT
>JBHLKB010000069.1:0-9298 GCA_048887205.1 Candidatus Hodarchaeota archaeon | reverse complement strand
TGGCCGATAGATTTCTAACTAATGTAGATCCTAAACCAAAATTAATTATAATTGTAAAAAAAGAGATAAATGTAAATGAAAATGAATATAAACCAAACTCATTAGGAGGATAGAGATGTGTTAATAGGTAAATTGTAATAAAATTAGCAAAAAATCCAATAAATTCCGTAATTGATATTATTAAAAAATTTTTAAATGTGTTTATAGAGATTGACATTAGTTTATCAAGAAATCTAATTTAATTTTAAGCGTTATTAATCGATATTAAAGACTTTTAATGTGTTTTAATTAATATTAAATGGCTCTTAAATAATGACATTTTTAAAAAAAATGTTTAATTGTAGTCTACATTAACAAATTCTCCTGAAACATTGATTTACAATAAGCTAAAGCATGATATATAAGAAATTAGGTTAAAGTTTAGGAAAAATACTTTTCAGAGTTGCCATTATTATCGGAATTATTTGAAATTTAAATATTTATAAAGATTATTAATAAAATAAAAAGGTATCATAATCTGAATAAAAAATGAAATGTTATTTATGTAAAAGTCAGAATATCAGATTTTATTTAATAAAGGATGGTTTTAATTACTACAAGTGTTTAAATTGTAATTTAATTCAACAAATTCCTCTACCTAAAGTAAATATTATAAAAAAAATCTATGACAATAATGATGCTTATTTTGTTAAAGAAGAAAAAGAAATTAATTTAGACTTATCAAAAACCTCTAAGGAAGAGTTTTTTTATTCAATAATGGAACCCTATTTAAAAGATACTAATATAAAAATTCTAGATGTTGGCGCTGCTACTGGATTAATGTTAGCGTATCTAAAATTGAATAATTTCTCAAATTTAGAGGGAGTAGAAATATCAAAATGGGCATGTGAAGTAGCAAAGAAAAGATTTAATATAAATCTAAAGAACACTGATATATATAATGCGGACTATCCTCCAAATTCATTTGATTTTGTTATTTCGAATCATGTTATTGAACATTTAAGAGATCCATTTTATAATTTTCAAAAAATTAACCAATTTTTAAAAATGGGAGGTTTATTATTTATTTCGACTCCAAATGCTTCATGTCTTAATTCAAGACTTGTGAGAAGATATTGGAAATTTTTTAGTCCAAATGAACATATATTTCTTTTTGATAATAATTCTATCAAATTTTTTCTAAATAAATTAGGATTTGAGGTAATAGAATTAAAAAATTGGTTATTCAATACACGGAATCTATTTATATATTTCATTCAATTAATATATCCAATACTTATTGATATTTTAAGAAAAGTTTGGGGAAAGAAAACACCGTTAGATAATTTTATGACTTCAAAAGATGGGATAATTCTTATTGCTAAAAAAATTAAAGATGTTAATTAAAATTGTTATTTTTCTTCCTTAGGAAATAAATTTCTTAATAGAGAAAAAATTTCCCTAATTATTCAATCTTTTCTTTATTTGCTTGATATATTCAACATAATATTTAGCTATATTTAGTGAATCATATTTTTGGGCAACTTTTAATGATCTTTCACTGAGTTTATTTAATATTTCTCGATTTTGTAGCAAATAAATTATCTTTTGAGCAAGGTCCCTATAATTATTTAATTCAAATGTTATACCACCCTCTCCTATTAAAATATTCATTGGAGGTTTATTAGCGCAGATTACAGGAGTTCCACTTGCCATTGATTCGAGAATAACTAATCCAAATCCTTCCAATTCAGAAGGAAACACAAAAACATCCGCGGTTGCGTAAAATTTTAATACTACATCATCCTTTTGGAAGCCTAAAAAAGATATATGTTCTTGGAGACCTAATTTTACCGCAAGTTGTTTTGCTCTTTCTAACATATGCTTTTCACCTTCTCCTATCAATACTAAATGAACATCAGGTATTTCTTTAATTACAATTGGCATTGCTCTTAGTAAAACAGGGACTCTCTTTCTAGTATAGAATTCACCAAGGTAAAAAATTAAATTTTGACCATAATTCTTTTTTATTTCATGATCATAATTATTTGGATTAAATATCTTTGTATTGACACCATCTACAATTAATTTAATGTATTCCTCTTTGATTTTTAAATATTTAATTAAATCTAATCTTGCGTTATAAGAATGAACAACAATGTTTTTTTGCATTTTAAATTGTTTTTTTGTTAGATATTTAAAAACTGGAACATATAAATACTCTAAAAGAGAGACAGCATTTTGATAATGATGGAAAATTGATATGATGGGAATCTTTTTCAGTTTAAAAAATCTTGTAAAGCCAATTGCTACAGGAATTATAATAATATCTGAATCTTTAAAAAAAAAGAAATTCTTTTTGCGGATTATATTTAATCCGAAACTAAAATGACTCAATAATAAAATATTTCCAACTCGACCAAATAAAGATCTTGTATCGTGTACCCTTAAAATTGGAATTTCATAAAAACTATCTCGTCTTTTTCCTCCATTCCAAAAAGTGGTTACAATTCTTACATCATGGCCTAATTTTTTAAGGTTCAAAACTATATTTTCACAAAATCTCTCAATTCCCCCTAATATTCCACGATTTGGATAAGGAAATGCGGTGGTAATAATTGTAATCTTCATTATTGTAACATATTGTTGATTAATTTGTAAAATCTAAGAAAGGTGTTCTTCTTCAAATTTATTTAGATTAATAGTTGTTTCTTTCGTAAAAATACATTAGTTAATGATGAGTAATTCAATATTCAAGAATAGAAAAATATATTTATCTAATACTATAATCTTTTAATATTAAATTAAAAAAGGAGTAGAGATAATTGAGTCTGCTACATCTTTTTGAAAGATTTTTTATATTTTTTTCAAAATTTGTGCCGCGTGGAATGCGTTTACGAATCTTAAAAGGACCTCTTCGAGGATATAAATGGATTGTAGGTGCTGCTGCAGGCGAAGCTAAAGGATTATCTATAATATTAAATTTATCAGAACAAGAACAGATAAAAATTGCAAAAGAAATAATTTCAAAAAATAATGTTTGCTTTGATGTAGGTGCAAATGTAGGATTATATTCTTTATTATTCTCTAGATATTCAAAGTTAGTATATGCATTTGAACCTCTTCCAAGGAATCTTAGTTTCTTATATAAAACAATTGAGATTAATCAAATTAGAAATGTAATAATCGTCCCTTGCGCAGTAGCAGATAAAAATAAACTCTCATGGTTTCAAGTAGGAAAAAACTACTCGTTAGGAAGATTAACTACTAAAGGTAATCAACCTGTTATGGTGTTATCATTAGATAACTTTATTAAGGAAAGCCTAGTTGTACCGGATATCATTAAAATTGATGTTGAAGGATCAGAATTATCTGTTTTAAGAGGTAGTAAAAATCTTCTTTCTGAATCAAAACCAATAATACTATTATCTACACATGGAGACAAAGTTAAAAAGGAGTGTTTAGATTTTTTAAAGCAATTGAATTATAAAATCTTAAAACCTTTAGATACAGATTCCATAGAAAAAGCGACTGAGTTTCTTATCAAACCATGAAAAAATTCTATTTTTGGGATAAAATTTTTCTAAAAATAGCCTCTAATTTAGATACACTTGTTTGAAGATCAAAATTCATTTTAACATGCTCTATAGCTTTTTTAGAAAAGGAATCAAAAAGTTTTTTATTTTTTATGAGCTCTATTGCCCGTTTGGCAAATTCATCAAGGTTATGATTTAAAATCGTGTATCCTGTTTGACCATCCAATATTGTTTCTGAAGGACCTCCTTCAAACGCAATAACGGGCGTTCCATATCGCATAGATTCTAATGGTATTAAACCATAAGGCTCATCAATTGCTGTATAAAATGTCAATGTAGATTTTTCATAAAAATTTCTTAATTTTTCAATAAAACCATACAAAATCACATTTTTTAATGGAATTTGTAATTTTTTTATTAATTTTTTAATTAAAATCTCGGTTTTTTTGATTAAGCTCCCTCCAATTAAGAGGACGGTCTCAGGGATTTGTCTTAGAATCTTTTTAAAAATAAGCATCATTTCTTTGACACCTTTCATATGATGTGATAATCCTAAAGTAAAAATAATGGGGGTATCTTTTTTTAGGTTTAAAGTTTTATTAATATCAAAATCTTCATTATTATCCGCATCCTTCTCAATATCAACACCAATATAGTGCAAATATCCTTCTCTTCCATAGATTTCCTTTACACGTTTTTTAGTAAAATTACTGATACAAACAACTTCATCCGCAGCGAGAGCTCCCTTAATATCATACTTTTTATAGAATAATCTGAGAAATTGGGTGATAATTCTTAAGGTAAATGAAGCATTCGAATAGAACTTCTTATCATGAAAGAATCGATATGGTTCAAGACAATAATATATTGTTTTTACATTTTTATCTTTCTTAATATCCATGCAAAAATAATTAGCAGGAAAATTTAGAGAGATTATTAATTCAGAATTAAGATTATTTAATATATCATAATATCTTTTCTTTAAGCTTTTTAATTTTAACCAATGAATTGGATTTGATGGTAAAGGTCCACCGACTTCTATTAAGTTTATACCCTTTTTAAAAAGATATTTTTCTTGATCAATTTTTTGAGCTACAACATTTATTTCATAACCTTTTTCGATTAGCTCATTCGAGAAATCCATAACAACTTTCCCTCCCCCGCCAAATAGGGTCAAGTGAGAGGTTACAAAAGTTATTTTCATTTTAAAATAAAGCCTTTTAAGATCTTTTTTTTTTTATTAAATCTATCATTATGGTCTTAAAATCATTGATAATAGTGGGCCAGAGGTACCTTTTCATTACAAATTTAGAGCCCTTTAATCCTATCTGCTTTAGTTCCATTTTTTTTGGAATAAGAGTCTTAATTTTTCTAATTAAATCCTCTTGATTTTTGCTGTATATTACCCCGTTATTTTTTCCGAATTCCAATTTTACCCCAGGTAAACTATTTGATAATACTGGCTTTTTCATTGCCATATATTCGACTATTTTTATCGGTGTGATATCCCTAGTAATATCATTAATTTTAAAACTAAGGAGACATAAATCAGAAAGTTCAATATATTCAGTAATTTCAGGAAAAGGGACTCTACCTACGAGAATTACCCAATCTGCTCCAACAGTTTTCACATGATTAATAAGATCATTGTAAATCCCTCCATCACCCAAAATAATGAACTTCAGATTAAATTTTCCATTCTTAACATCGGTATTGTAATAATCAATTATTTCTTTCAATCCAGCAAAATCATATAAATGACCCATAAAAAAAATAACAAAATCATTCTCTGAAATTGAGTATTTTAATATTAATTTATTTAATTTTTTCTCATCTACAAATGTATTTTCTAGTGATATGCCATTTGGAAGGAAGATTACTCTTTTTGGTGATGTACCTTCATTAATAACATAATTTTGTTGAAATTTAGTATAAACCATAACTAAATCTGAGTATTTTAGAGAGAACCGAGCTACAACCCTAGCTAAATTTTGGACGAATTCAATAGGGACTAGCTTATGTAAAAAGTCTATATAATGAAAAATATATGGAATTTTTAGAAGCTTGGCAATTAATAAACCAATTAAACCGTTAGTAATTGAATATCCAATGATTATATCTGGTCGATTTTTTCTAATGATATTTAAAATTTCAAAAAAATTAGTTATTAGGGAGGATATTCTTCGTAAATATGGAATTTTTATATGCGCAGTCCTTATAATTTTTACTTTTGAATTCTTTATTGCGCGATCAATATCGGAGAATTCCCTTTTTTTTAAGATCAGAGATTTACCACGTTGTATATTATCAATATCATAATCGATAACTTCTATTTTAATAAATGAGTTTTTAGAAAGCCTTTCAAATATGTGATGTTGTATATGAGGTCCTCTAGTTAACCAGTCTGTTTCTTGTAAAACAAGAATATTCATTTTCTAATCCCTTTATCCTAACTTTCTTTTAAGTTGAGATATGTATTCGGAAACACCATCTTCTATTGAATAATCTGGTTTGAATCCAATTTTATCTCTAATTTTTGATATATCTGCATAACTATGAAGTATATCTCCCTGCCTTTTTGGACCATATTTAATTTCAAGATCTTCTCTATCTGTAAGTTTTAGAATTAATCGTGTAAGAGAGTTAATATCTATAGGATTACTTGTTGCTACATTAAATATTTCCCCTGCAGCATTGGGATGATAGGCTACCAAGAGATTGGCCTTTACAACATCTTTAATATGGACAAAATCTCTTGTCTGTGTACCATCTCCAAATATTGTAGGTTCTATCCCGTGTTTCAAGATATTCTCAATAAATAATGCCATAACTCCGGCATAAGCAGTATTTCGCTGACGTATTCCATATACATTAAAATATCTTAGAGGTGTCGTTTTTAATCCATAAGTTTTATAAAATGTAGTAAGATAAACTTCACCGGCAAGTTTAGAAACTCCATACGGCGTGTTTGGATTTCGGAACATCTTTTCTTGTTTAGGAAGTTCTAAGTCATCAGCATATAAAGCAGCACTAGATGCAAATATTACTTGATCAACATCATTGATCCTCGCGGCATTTAATACATTAAGCGTTCCGGTGACATTTACATCATTACAGAATTCAGGCATATGAATTGACTGATGAACACTTATAAAAGCGGCTTCATGATAAACTAGATTTACATCCTTAAATAACTCAATTAGGAAAGAAGCATCACGGACATCAGCTTGAATAAATTTGAAATTAGGATTTTTTAATGCATCCTCTAAGTTACTCATTAAACCATTATACAAATTATCAATACCTATTACAATTGCTCCCGCATTCAGAAGGGCATCAGTTAAATGGCTTCCAATAAATCCAGCAGATCCTGTTACCACTACTTTTATTTCTTTAAATTTTTCTAAATCCAGCGACATTGATAATAAAAACCTTGTTTCAAACAATTATATTTGATAATTTTATTAAAATTAAGATAATTAATAAAATTTTTTAGAGTAAATAAAAGATTAAGAAAAAATCTTTGATTTTCTTTCGATTTTTTTTATTTTAAGCAAATTTAATCATTGGTTATACTTCCTATAATTCCAATTTTTCATCCATTCATATAATTCTGTTAACATTTTCCGATAATCAGGGATCTCATATTTAAAATCTCTTCTATTATTTATCAAACTTTTATCAAGTTTAGGTTCATCTACTTTTTTAATTTTTATTGATTTCCTCCAAACTTCTTTTATCAGATTCAATAATTCAAATTTTGATATCTTTTTTTTAGGAACTAGATGATATAATGAAGTTAAATTTTGTTCAATGGCACTATCAATAGCTTTTGCTAATTCTAAAGTGGTAACTCCTGTCCAATATACTTTGCTATATCCAGAAATTTCTCCCTTTTGGGTCAAAAACCAATGAAACAAACCAGTTGCATTCTCTCTTATTTCTGGACCTATAATAGACAATCTAAATGTTAAATCTTTATTATTAATTATTTCACCTAATGCTTTAGTCCGACCATACATATCTTCTGCGTCTTTAAAATCATATTCTGAATAATCTCCTTTATGTCCAGAGAATACACAATCTGTGCTTAGGTGAATTAGCTTGAACTTCATTTCCCTTCCTAATTTTGCTAAGTAATGAGGAAAAAAGCTATTTAAATAAATTGCTAAATCTGGATGATTCAATGACGCTTTAACTAAAAGACCAATACAATTAATAATTATATGGGGTTTATATTTGGAGATTATTTCTTTTACTAATTGTTTTTCTTCTACATTAGCGATAATAGTCTTATCATTTAATTTTTCAAGTGCAATATTTGTTATTTTATATTTGTTTAATGATTCAAAATATCGAGTAATTACATGGCCCGCCATTCCAGAAGAACCAAAAATAATTACATTTTTAATCTATAAAACCTCCCCTTTTTAATAATTCTTTGAGTTTTCCTATATCGCTTAATTGAGAATTTGAACTATATTCAAAAAAAGATGCCTTTTCCAATTTACAATATTCATAATGTTCAGCTAAACCATCAATGTAGAGAACTGGTAAGATTAGATAATAGCTTTCATCGTACACATAGCTATTAACAGCCTCATATCTTGAGACAAGAACCTCATCAATTTTTTCACCAGGACGAATTCCTGTTTCTATAATTTTGGTATCATTGTTCCCATAAACATCTATTAAGGCTTTTGCAAGGTCGAGTATTTTAAAAGATGGCATTTGTTCCACAAATGTCTCTCCACCAATACTTTTTTCTGTAGCTTTAAATAGCAAGGAAATTGCATCTGGTAATGTCATAAAGAACCGGGTCATTCTTTTATCTGTAATTAAGATTTTATTAAATTCCTTTATCAATTTGATAAAATAAGGTACAACACTACCTTGAGTACCGAGAACATTTCCTGCGCGAATACAAATAAATTTAGTATCATCAGTTATTTTATTCGCATGAATTATAAGTCTTTCTCCAACAGCTTTAGTCATACCATATAAATTGATAGGATCCACTGCTTTATCTGTTGATACATCGATCACTTTTTTTACTTGATTAGCAATTGCAGCTTTAATGAGATTCTCAGTTCCTTGAATATTTGTCTTAATTGCTTCCAATGGTTGTTCTTCGCATATTGGAACGTGTTTTAATGCTGCTAAGTGAAAAATATAATCAATTTCTTTACACGCATCTTTTAGCGATGAATAATCCCTTACATTTCCTATAATAAATTTTAATCTTTCATCATTGAAGTTTCTCTCCATAGTTACTTGAGCAAATTCACCCCGCGAAAATATTCTTACTTGTTCAGGGTCTTTTTCTAATAGCTGTTTGGCTAATTCATTTCCCCATGAGCCTGTTCCACCAGTTATTAAAATTTTTTTATCTCTAAACATTTAAATTACTCCATTCAAATATCTAACAATTTTATCTGATACATTATTATCAATATACCCAATTGGATATTCCCAATCGTTATTTCTTGCTAGCATAGTTTTAGTACAACTCAAAATATTATTACTATTCAATCCAGAAATGATATTACTTCCACATTCAACTGTTTCTGGTCGTTCTGTGGTATCACGAGTGGTAACCGTTGGTATATTAAAAATACAACATTCTTCTTGGACAGTTCCACTATCTGTAAAAACTAACTTAGCATTTTTCTCTAATTTAACAAAGTCAAAAAATCCAAATGGTTTCATTAATCTAATATTTGGATTTTTTATATCTATGCTAAATTCTTCTAATTTATTTCTAGTTCTTGGATGGATGCTAC
>JBHLKB010000068.1:0-9335 GCA_048887205.1 Candidatus Hodarchaeota archaeon | reverse complement strand
GGGTAACTGGGACTCTATGAGTGTAGGAATTAATAGAGATACGATTGATCCTTCAATAGATAATATCATTTCACCATTATCTGGAGCGTGGTTTAATAGCATCCCTCCAGGTTATAGTCTTTCTATTACCGAAGCGAATTTAGATGATATTTGGTATACGCTTGATGGAGGTTTAAATAACTACACAGGAGCAATGAGCGGAATAATCAATTCTACTGCCTGGAGTAATGCGGGTCAAGGACCCATTACGATTACATTCTATGTAAATGATTCCGCGGGTAACTGGGACTCTATGAGTGTAGGAATTAATAGAGATACGATTGATCCTTCAATAGATAATATCATTTCACCATCTCCTGGCTCTAACCATTCAACACCACCAAGTTATAGTCTTTCCATTACCGAAGCGAATTTGGATGAGATTTGGTATACACTTGATGGCGGAGCGACAAATTATACAGGAGCGATGAGTGGAACAATCGATTCTACTGCTTGGAGTAATGCCGGACAAGGACCTGTTACGATTACTTTCTATGTAAATGATTCTGCGGGTAATTGGGATTTTGCGAGTGTGGGAGTGACAAAAACTTTGGATTTATCAATTTCTATTAATTCACCTAATATTGCTGAATGGTTTAGATCCATTCCTGTTTATGATATTTATGTGAACGGAAATGATCGTGATTCCATATGGTATACACTTAACAATGGTCTTAACAATTATACTATTAGTAGTAATGCAACCCTATCAAGTATCTGGTTTGGAGTAGTTGATTCTACAGCATGGGGCAATGCTGGGCAAGGTTCTATTACTATTACATTTTATTTAAACAATACATTTGGCATTGCTGTATCTGATTCAGTACAAATTAATAAAGATACGATTGATCCTTCAATAGATAATATCATTTCACCATCGTCTGGAGCATGGTTTAATAATCTCCCTCCAGGTTATAGTCTTTCCATCACCGAGGTGAATTTAGATGAGATCTGGTACACGCTTGATGGAGGTTTAAACAACTACACAGGAGCGATGAGTGGGACAATCGATTCTACTGCCTGGATAAATGCAGGTCAAGGACCTGTTACGATTATTTTCTATGTAAATGATTCTGCGGGTAATTGGAACTCTATGAGCTTAGGAATTAATAGAGATACGATTGATCCTTCAATAGATAACATCGATTCACCTTCTTCCGGTTCTAGCCATTCAACACCACCAAGCTATAGTCTTTCCATTACCGAAGCGAATTTGGATGAGATTTGGTATACGCTTGATGGGGGAACGACAAATTATACAGGAGATATGAGTGGAACGATCGACTCTACTGCCTGGAGTAATGCAGGCCAAGGAGCCGTTACGATTATATTCTATGTGAAAGACTCCGCGGGTAACTGGGACTCTGTGAGTGTAGGAATTAACAAAGATACAAGTGCTCCACCTTCTCAACCATCGGAATTTCCCTTATGGATTATCTTTGTTATAATAGGAGCAGCTATAGGTGGAGTGGTAGGATTTGTAGTCCTAAAGAAATCAAAAAGTAAAAAAGTAATACCTGCTCAAATCTCGGAAAAGAAGCCAGTACCTAAACCTAAGTTAGAAATTCATGAAGAATTAAAACTATTGGATTATGAGGCACTCAAAGATAAGAATCGCGGAGAATTAAATGCCAGAGAAAAAAAAGTACTCGCTTACATTAAGTATTTGGAAGAAAATAAAGATTATACTAAGGCAGCAGAATTCATAGGAGAATTGATCATAATTGAAGAGATTCTTGCTAATCCTATTAAAGTAAAATCATACCGTCAAAAACAAATTGATGTTGCAATTACAGGTCTTGACTATTTAAAAGATCAATATGAGATTGAGTCTAAAAATGCTGCAAAATCAGGAGATTATTCAAAAGCACTTGAATTATATAATGAAAGTAAACTTATCTCTGAGAATCTTAAAATATATGTTGAATGTCAAGAATCTTCTACTATTGAAGAAGATGCCATTCTGGAAACGAAGGAACCACAAATGTTAATGATAGAGGTAGAAATCGTTTATTCCTGTATTAACGATTTATTAACTAAATATTTTGATGAAATTGGAATTAAATATTACTCCAATCCTCAAATATATGATAATGTTCAAAACCAGATCCATGGCTTGATTCTCACTGATAATAAAAAATTAATTGCAGATATGGATCCTTCAATTAGAGATAAAATAAAATCAATTCATATCATTTATACTGAGGATATATCTAATGAAAATGTTATCAAATTATGTAAAAATTTCCAGAATCCATATGTGGTATTAATAATTGTAGGTATTAAATGGCCTGAAAATATCGAAATACAAACAATTGATATCCCTCCAAATAAAGGAATTAAACATCAAGAAAATATTAGAATTATTCATTACGAGTTATTTTCCACATTAATTGGATTAAAAGGCACTTATGAAGGAGCATTCAATGAAATTATTGATTTATATAATAAATCAGAATTAGATATCTTGCGAGAGATTCATGAATCAAGTGAAATAATCATCCACAGTACTGATGAATTACTCTATGATCTCAAAGAAAAAGGTTTAATTAAGCGCAAGTTAAAAGAATATTTTCATAGATAAGTTTACCATTATAATAAATATAAAATTATTACTAAACTATTTTTTTATTTGGGTCAATTTCTCTATTTTTAAATTGAATTTAATCTCACTCTTCTTTAAATAGTAGTAAAATAAATTTAGATCTAACAAATTTGAAAAAGTGATATATTATGTCAAATGGTAAAGGATTAGGTATAATAGCTCTTTTAATAGGAATCTCCGGCTTAGGGTTAGGAGTTTATACATTAGTGTTCCCCCAAGTACAAGTTGTTGATACTAATTTTGGAATTCAAAACACATGGTTCAAGTATGATCCAACCGGTTATCCAATTACCCTTGGGGTTGATATGTTTATAGATCCCCTTACAATTAATTTTACAGTAAATTCAGGAGAATCAGTATATTTTCTTTTTAATACATTTGCTATCGTATCCGGAATGGGAGTCACGTTAATTTGGTTTAGATTTGTTTTAGATGGCTCGATAAAGTCTTCTCCCACTTATCCCGAAGTGTATTTCTCTAGTGAAGACACCGTTAGTGATCAATACGGCTCAGTTACACTTCAAATTGCAAAAGTAATATCAGTGGGTTTTCATAATTTAACAATTTGTATAAGAGGTACACATACGACGAATGGGATTAAGGATAGCACTCTATTAGTTCAAACATTTATCCCCTAAAGAATTGAGAGAATAGAATCAAAATTTATAAATTTGTCAAGAAAATCATCGAACAGTTAAATACTAAAAAGCCCAAATTTAGATTAAACAACGTCATAATTGTAAGGTGATAATAAAAATGAAAGAATATAAGGTGGAAACTGTTGGTGATGTCTACAGGAGCCCGAAGCATGCTAAGGATTTCGAAAAGATTATAAATGATCGGGCAATCGAGGGCTGGGAATTAAAGTTGATTGCCTCATTTTACTTAATATTTGAAAGAGAGAAAAGCTAAAAAAAGCTGTTATGAAGTATCTACAACTAAATTAATAATCTTCCCTTTTACTTTTATTTAAATTATTTTAAGATATTTCTTATAAAGGATACGGCACATCCTTCGTTTTTGGGGGTTGGTCATTGAGATATTGAAATATATCCCCTAAGCTAGTTTCGCTTTTTGCTAATACGCATAAAATAGCGTCCTCTCCTGCCTTTTGTAAACATATTATCCCTTCAACACTCTCTATGAGAATTCTCTTTACTTTTCCACAAATCAGCTCTTTTGAGGCGTGTTTAGAGATGTTTAATATCGTTGCACATATCGCACTGAAAATTTCATTATCCACATCTTCCGAAAAAGTAGAGCATAATGGAAGTCCTTTAACACTTACAATTGCTAAACCCTGAATATCTGGATTTACATCTTCCATTTGTCTTAACTGGTTGATGAGTTCACTGATATATTCGCTCAAGGATAAATCAACTCGAATTTTATACTTATTTTAATATTAAAATCTGTTCTATTTTTAATTAATAAATTATAGGATTTAATTATTTAGATACCTTTTTCAAATTCGAATATGAAAGATATTCTCTATATAACCTTCTTTCCACATACACAACAAAATTTTTTTTTTTCAGAAATTGATTATTGAATTCGACCTTTCAAATCTTCTGATGAGAATGGTCCTGGTTCCGCAATTAATTCTCGAGCTTCATCAACTTTTTCCCAAACATTCCATAAGAGGACTCCTTGAACGCGGCCCTCCTTTAAGTAATAGATTATACCTTCTTCTAATGGTTCTTTCCAATCTTCCACTATTTCTAATTTTGAGTTTAAAATCCCTACTGCTTCATAGCCTAGTTCGAATAAGTCAGAGTAAAATAAGGATAAATGATCAAAAGGGATTTCTTTTCCTGTCATATTTTCACCTGCAATTTCCCCCATCATAAGGGCGTTATCTTCATGTTCCACAC
This sequence comes from Candidatus Hodarchaeota archaeon, assembly GCA_048887205.1. Taxonomy (GTDB): domain Archaea; phylum Asgardarchaeota; class Lokiarchaeia; order Sigyniarchaeales; family SOKP01; genus Loki-b32. The sequence continues at coordinate 4,817 of JBHLKB010000068.1, read as the reverse complement.
GAATATACTTATCTAGTGTGGGGTTATGATAAATTGCGACATCTCCAGCAGCATAAATATCAGGGTCATTTGTTTGGAGGTATTTATTTACCACAATTCCATCCTTAACATCTAAATTTGCTTCTTCTGCGAGGTTTATATTAGGTTTAATTCCTAATCCAGCAATTACAGTATCAAATTCTAGTTTTTTTCCACTTTTAGTTTCAACTAAATAACATTTATCTAGTTTTTTAATGCTAGTTACCAAATCATCTGTCATGACTGTAATATCATTTTCCCGGTAATACTCATTTAAATGATTGCTCAATGTTTTAGGAAAAATTAATGCGCAAATTCCAGTTTCAGGAAAAATAATTGTAACCTCTGCATCTGATTTGTACATTTTTATTGCTGCTGCTATTTCTGATCCAATAAAGCCACCACCAATGATTCCGAATGTTTTGTTTAGATCAACTAGTTTTTTCAAATTCTTATAGTCTGAGATTGTACGGTAATATATTATATCTTTTTCTTCAACTTTAGGGAGTTTTCTAGGTGTACCACCCGTGGCAATCAGGAGTTTTTTATATGAATATTTATTCCCTTTGTCATCTATAACTTTTTTATTAGGGCGGTCAATTTTCGTCGCAATCCGACCAAGATGCATTGTAAGATTAACTTCGTTAGTTCCCAAATCAATATCTTCAAGCTCTTCATCACCTGTCCAAAGAGCTTTTGAAAGTGGAGGACGAGCATAAGGTGGATAATCCTCACTGCTAATTAAACCAATAGTCCCTTTAGGATCGCCATCTCGGATACTATGAGCTGCCGCATCTGCAGTCATTCCTCCTCCAATTATTAGATATTTATAACTATAATTAGTCATCTCGTTCACTAACACCTTTTTTTTAATTTATTTTAAACATGAAATATATAGGTTTATTTATTTACTTATATCTTATAAATTATTAGTGAATATAATTCCCTTAGATAATTAAAGCTCTTAAAGCATACGTATTAACTAAAGTATACAAATTTGCCTTAAAGTGAATAAAGCATTTCTCACCATAACGCCTATCTCTTGGAGTGGTCTTCCTGCAATTGAGCCACTTACTCTTTTTTCTAGTTTTTAAAAAAAGATTTTTAAAAGTTAGGTTCCTAGAATATAATAATTATAAATTAAATTGAAAGGAAGGAATGAAATGGGTGAAATTCCAGATTCGAATGATAAAATTGTTAACGAGTTAAAGAAGATAAATAAACGGTTAGATAGTATTCATTCATGGCTAGCAGCCTTTATTGTTATTTCTGTATTATTCTATCTTCTTCTGATAGGACTTTCCTGGTTTCCATCTTAATAAGAGTAAAGAAAGTTTTAATAATTAAAAACGTTTTTAAAGCTATTAAAACATGGATTTTAACTTAACTATATTTCACATACTTTAGAGCTAATAAGGTTTTTTCCTTATTTTTTTTTTGGTACCATATCCACCTGCTTGTCTTCTCCAGCCCAAATTGACAAACATATTATAGATAGAATTGGGTATAAACTTTTTTGAGAATAAGTCGATCGCTTCTTGAGGGATTTCTTTATCATCTATCATAGCTTGAGCGGTAATGTCTAATCCTTTTACAACATTTCTCACCATGCCTCCTCTCTCTAGTAATGGGATTCCAGCAATTGCGCCTCCTTGACCGAGGGCAAGTCCCCCTTTCCATACAAACCCACAATCTTCAGGAAAAATCCTACAAATCTTAAGTGCTGTCATATTTTGGTGTACTTCGGGGAATCCGTTGTTAGATATCGCAATAAAGCTTTTATATTTTTCAGATTCAACTCGATCTCTTTCTTCTTTAATAAGTTCCATTGCTTTAATAACGGGAGCCGGTAAACTATCAACATATAAAGGAAATGTAAGAATTATTAAATCTGCCCTGTCAATCATTTCAAAAAGATTTTGAATTTTTTCTTCCCGATTCACAAGTCTATGGATAAAGCCTTTCTCAACCTTCATCCCAAATTCTTCTAATTTTGAGATTAAATGATTTCCAAGAGATGCAGAAGTACTATTTTCTACTTTTGGACTACCGATTAATAAGAGTGCTTTTTTGTCTGTGCTCATACCTTTTCCTCCACTTTTTTTAAAATATTGGCAAATTCACTTAAAAAATCATTTTTACTTAGGTTTTTAGTATATATTATAGGCTCGTGAACAGGTGCGCCCATATTAAGCGAATTACGATATACTAGTTCTTTAAATACAGATTCCTTTTCCTCATCTGGTTTATCTAAAAGTCCAACAGCAATAATAGAGCTTCTTTTTTCATAACGATACTTATGATGAGTTTCTCCATTTCTTTTTGTAAAGAACGGTAGTATATTTGGAATAAACCTATCAATTACTTTTTTTAATTCAGAGGAATATCCTCCAAATGTAATTGGTGTAAAATGAATTATCAAATCGTTCTGAATCATTTTTTTAGCGACATCTCGACCATAATCATCTATTTTGCATTCCCCTGGCGTTTTTACCCAACACTCAAACTCACCTTGACAAGCAGCAACTTTACTCTCTCTCAATAAGATTGATTCCACCTCAAAATCATTCCTTTCAAGTTCTTCTATTATTGAAGAACGGATCATATCAAAATCATTCTTTAATCTACCGTCTAATAAAAGTGCTTTCATCATCTTTTTTCCTTTTTAAAGTAAATTTATTTTAACAGTCATTAGAGTACTACAATTAAGTTAAAAATGGATCAAATTTATTTAAAATTAATTTCTACTTGATAGAATTATTATTTAAAGATTAGTGTAATATTGGCATTTAATCTTAATGTTAAAATAAGTATATATTGATTAAAAATTTATTAAAAATTTTATAATAAAAAAAATATTTATTATTTAAGGCTTAAGGGGTATAGGCGTGTATCCAAAATGAGGATTCCCTGATAAAATTTCCCACCCATTCAGTCATTACAACAACTGTTATGTTATAAACACCGGGATGCATTAAAGCAATATAATGCTGTAATGAGACTGTGTAATACTCATAAGTTGATCCACTTTCAAAAGAGCCGACTCGAGCCCATGGCATATCAATTTGTCTTACGTCATTTATCATGAAATAAAAAAAGAGATCTGAAAAACTAGCAGGATCCCCTAGACATCTTGCGCTACAAGTAAATAATAAATGGAGAGACATTGGTGCTCCCAGTTGAAATATTATTGGTATATTCGGAATTGGTATATATACAGATTCAGGGGTAGGTGTGAACTCGAGGTCACGATAACTATACCAGCGGGATTGCTGATCCAGCCAATTCACAAATCCAAAGGCCAATCCCCCAGTGCCTATTATTATTCCAATTATTCCTAAAATGACTCCTCCTTTTCCCATTTTAATATTACCTCTTTATAAACACATTCAATTTTTCATATTTTTAGTAGATTATATGAATCAATTTGAATTTGGAATATATAAAACTATGTAAATTGTGCTTCAGCAAAAGTTAATGGAAAGAGGCAGGCTCTAGAAGAATATATAGACAACATTTACCAAACATTTCGGATGTACCATAAAATAAAGTTATTTTTCTTTCTTTAATATGCGTTTAGTAAGCTCAAGAAAAGCTATTTCAACATTTTCACCAGTTTTAGCTGATGTTTCGATATAAAAACAGTTCTCATGTTGTGCATATTGTTCTACTGCACTTCTATCTATAATCTGACCAATTTCAGATAATAAATCGGATTTATTTCCTATAATTACTTTAGGAATTTGATTTTTCATAATACTCTGCATTTCTGAAAGCCAAGTTTTCATGCTTGAAAATGTACGTTCTCTTGAAAGATCAAAAACTAGCAATGCACCCGACGCACCCTCATAAAAGCTACGATGTAGAAATTTAAATCTTTCCTGGCCACCAATATCCCATATATGGAGTTTGACAAATTTGGATGGTTGATATTCCAAAGTTTTAGTTAAAAAATCAACACCAATTGTCAATTTATATTTCAAAGTAAATTGGTTATGCACAAATCTATTTAGTAAGCTTGTTTTACCAACCGCACTAGGTCCAACAATTATAACTTTATGAGTTTCCATTCTATTCTTCTATTAATTTTATCGGTAAATCTATAATCATTTATTATCTTATTAATTTTAATCTTTCACTATAAATTTTTAGATATCCTAAAATGCTGACACTATTTTCTAAATTTATAATTTGTAATCTAACTTGCTTCCATCCAAATCTTAATCTTGTATTGTGTTGAATTCATTCCCTTGATAACCCCAATTTTTTAGGATCCTTTCTGCGTTTGATGTAATGTTGTCAATAAATTCTTTAATTGAGACAATTTCGTCGCAGTGTCCACTAGCCATAGATCCAACAGCAGAATCTCTTGTCTGAAGGTGGAAAATTTTCTTGTGAAATTTTTCGTCAAAAATATCTTGGCTTATTATTAATTTTTTCCATGAGTCTGAGGCAGGGCTTTCTTTTGTTGGGATAATTGCAGTTCCAAAACATACCGCATCTGCTCCCATAGCAAGTGCACCAAGAAATCCTCTAGCGTCGCCAATTCCTCCTGCCGCGATGACAGGAATTTTGAGCAATTTTCTTGCCATAGTCATATTGACAAGTGTAGTGTTTTGAATTACATTTTTAAATCCTGTTCCCTCAAGTCCTACGATTGTCACAGCATCAGCGCCTACTTTTTCGGCAGATAAGGCATGTTTCATCGTAGCACATTTGTGAAACCAATAACATCCAGCATCATGTAATTTCTTTCCGATCCTTGCTGCTTTATAAGCAGATGTAGTGCAGACTTTAAT
>JBHLKB010000067.1:0-9419 GCA_048887205.1 Candidatus Hodarchaeota archaeon | reverse complement strand
ATATATCAGTTTCTGTTTTTTTTTTTAGATTTAATAGTTAATTCTGTGAAATTTATATAATTTTCATAATTTTGTTTTCTCAGCATCTCTATATTGCTTGGATCGCTAAAATGGGTTTTCTTAAATTCATTTAATTTTGTGAGAAAATGTGGAGGTAATAAATCAAATAAATTTATATTCTCAAGCTTTTTAGTATCGATATCAAGTAGATAATCCAATAGAATTTCGAATAAAATTTCATTCACATTATTTTTTAAATAGGTCTCAAAATAAGAATTATAATCAGGAAAGCGAGTTCTATCCTTACTTAATGAGTGTATAAAATTATTTTGAGTTTGATTTAATTTATCTATTGAGACTCCAATAGTATTTAAACCAGTTTTAACTGCTTTTAATATATTTCCAAGTGTGCTTTTTAAGTTTTTTTCACTTTCATTTTTAGTTTTTTTATCCAAATTAATCTTTTTATATGCGATAAAGTCTATTAAGTAAGAATAGCTTTTTTCGTAATATTCAAAAATCTCATTTCTCGATAATGCTAAAAATTCAGTTAGGATATCTACAATCTCTCTCATGTCTCAATAATTTTAATATATTCAATAATATATATTGAAAATTATATATCAATATTATTAAGATTAACATGATTTATATTTAATAACGAATTTCATGAGTTTTTATTTCATGGAGGGTTCCAACTTTAACCAAATTGCACAAGACTACCATTTGAAACGAAAAAAACCCTGGCGACCACTTGAATTTTTCTTAAAGCATTTAAAAAATAAGGGTTACGATTTTAAAGGCGTAATTTTAGATTTAGGGTGTGCTAATGGAAGAAATTTTAAATTAATGAGTTATCCTCCTAATAAATTAATTGGTATAGATATCTCTTTAGAATTACTAAAAATAGCTAATTTGAATTTGAATAATATTGTTCAATTCTCACAGTTTGAATCCAAATTTATTCAGCTACTACAGGCGGACATTGCTAACTTACCTATAAGACGAAGTTCAATACATTCTATTTACTCAATCGCAACAATTCATCATATAAAAGAAAAATCTGAGAGAAAAAGCGTTATAGTTCAAATATATGAATCATTAAAAACAAATGGAAATCTAATCCTTACCGTTTGGCGTAAATGGCAAAAAATTTTTAGAAATTATTTTTTCCTTGAATGGTTTAAAAGAAATTTTTCTTATAATTATAAAATCCGTCAGAAAAATATTGGCTTAAGAGAATTTGGTGATAAATTTGTCCCTTGGACTATCCCAAAAGAAGAAAAAATATATAATAGATTTTACCACTTTTTCTCTAAAAAGGAATTAAAGAAACTCCTAAGAATATTTGATCTTGTTGAATTCAAAATAACAGGTGGACCTACTAATAGAGATAATTTTTTTATTTTTGCACGTAAACCCAAAAATTAATGGCATATAATTGAATTATAGGATTTCAAGATATATGGCTTGAAATTTTCATATTTATCCTCAATTACTGAAGCATGAATGTTTAGTAATCTCTCAGTCATATCACAATAAAATATACAATGTATTACTCTTTCACGGTAATGCCTTTTCCTTATCATCTTATTTCGATGACCGAACCAATATGTTACTTCATGGCTCATTAACCAATCCCTATTTTTTTCTGTGACAACAATACCGATGGCATTATACACGTCAATGCTATTTTGTACTTCCTTATAATAAAGTAAATTCATCCTCTCTTTCTTTTCCCAACTAACTTCTATTTTTGATTCGGAACCCCAGATTTCATCATATTCATTCTCCGAATGCAAATTGATATAACCTTGATTCTCATCACCGTTATATTCGATTTCTCTATACCAAATTGGCATCTTATTAATTACAATTCCACATTCTGGCTTATTATAGACGAAGTAATTATATTCCATACAATTTACCATTTATTAAGTTTTAATTCAAGGATTAGATTTATTTCTAAAATAAATTTATTGTTTATAAAATTTCTGCTAAAACAAAATATATTTTAAACCAATTTCCAATAGTTTAAAATGAGAATTATTAGGAATGTTGAAGTTTATTTTGTTAAGTTCTTCCCTTCCTCAATCCAGTCTTGTAATCTTTGAATAGAAACACCTTTAATTAGTGGTGCCAATTCTTCAGGTTTTTCTTTACATAATTCTTCAATATTGTTTACACCGAGCTCCATGAATTTTTTCGCAGTAGTAACTCCTAACCCAGATAATTCTGTTAAAGGTGTTCCTGCGATATCGACTTTAACTTTTTCTATTGCAACGGGTTTTATTTTTTCTTTCTTTTTGGGTTTTGGAACAGGTTTAGTTGGTGGTGCTTTAGGTTTTACTACTCTTTTTACTTTTGGTTTTTCTATTGTAGGTTTAAATGGAGTTTTCTTTTTCTCTTTTTTAACAAATGGCTCTCTCTTTTTACTTTTCTTCTTTGGAATTTCAATCGATTTCAATTTTTCAATGTTTTCAATATAAACTGATTTTCTGAAATAATCAATACTAATATTCAAATCCTCTAATAATTTAGGCGTTTTGCCAGCTTGTTTAATTTCATTCAAAGAGAATCCTTTTCCTTCTCTTAAATGAGCATCTTTAGCGGGGCTTTTTACCAAAGCGACAGGTTTTTGTTTGCTCTCCATGATAAAATCCTTTAAGTTTAAATTTGTATTTTTAATAAATCTTTAAAGAATTTATTTTTTTCTATTTGGAGTTCAGTTAAGATTCTCCTTTACTTCTCAGTTTTTAAATCTTTATTATCTCAAGTTCCTCTAACTTTTTTAGAATATCGTCTATTTCAGTACGTTTTTTAGCTAAAATTCTCGAAATTTTTAAGGGAGAATTTTCTCCTGTGCATTGTAAAGCAACCTGAAAATCAAAATCAGTTATCATCCCCATAGATAAAACTTTTTCTAATACATTTTTAACAACTAGTAATTTTGGGAAAACTTCAGCTATTCGACCTCCAATTGTAAGATTCTCTATATCAGCTATTAATGTTTGAAATCTGCTCTTATCTGTAGTTGCTCTAAAATTTTTAAGATCTGATTGGTGCTTCTTCCAAAATCTATTTGCTATTTTATGAATTATATCTTCAATTCTATCTACATTATCATCTGCATCTGAAATTGAGCAAAATAGTATTCTTGATAATGGATGGTAGTAAATAAAAATGGTTGAATCTTCAGATACTAAAACTCTATTCATCTCATCCACTCTTCTTCCCTTAGCCATTGCTTCTTGGATAACATCAATCGTTGTATTGATCGCTTTGAAGAAGCCTGTTAAAATATCATCTTGAATCTTCTTTAATTCTCTGAATGTTGATTCTAGAATCGAGATTCCATTATCTCCGTCAATTAAATATATCTTATAAATCAATTTGCAAAAAAAGTAGAATTTTTTAACTATATATTAAAATTATAATAATTCACTCTTTTGAATTCTTACATCAATTTTTCTTAATGGTTAAAATTAAAAATAGCAATTTTTATTTCTAATATAAAAATTATCAAAATTCTAGGAGTTCAACTATGAAAACAAAATTCGCTTTCTTTTTTTTGTATTTTCTTATATTTCCGTCAATCAATTCAATAGGATTATATCTACTCACACCATCTAATGCGTTATTAACGTATGCTAACCTATCCCTTTCTGGCGAAGGTGTTTCTAATTACAATATTTCTGAAAGTGTTACTTATGAAGTAGTAATTAATTTTACTCTGACTCATAAATCAGGTGTCGGAAATTATCGTTTTAAATTTGCTAGACTCAACAATCGTATGCCCAATTCGTCATTAACACCGTATTGTCCGCCTTATCAGGAGAGTGTGCTTAATTATAGTAGAATAACGGGGAACATTCCTAGTCAAATCAATATCGGTCATAATGATAAATTCAATAATACATACGACTCATTTAACGCTTCCCTATCGCCTGATCAAAGTGTCACATACGATATGAAATACAATATAAAATTAAATAGTGTATACTTTCAAGGTATAGATGATACTGATATAGGGGTGTATAACACCTCAAGTGAGATCTTTGATTTATATTGCAATAACACTGAGCCCTATTATGAACGAGACGATGCATCATTAATTAGTCAATCTAATAGTATTGTAAGTCCTAGCGACAATCCTGTTGAAAAAGCTGAAAAAATTTGTAATTGGGTTTCAAATTACCTAGTATATAATTATACTATGCCAATACAAGAAAAAGGAGCCTTATGGGCTTATAATAATCAGCAAGGTGATTGCAGTGAATATTCAAGTTTAATGGTTACTCTATTACGAATTCAAGGGATCCCTGCACGTAAAGTTACTGGATTCTTAGTATCAGACGACCCCGCAATTAGACCTATACCAGGAAATTCTTGGAATTATTATACTAGTCATTCTGCTACCACAATGTTAGGGCATGCATGGGTTGAGTATTACGTTGAGGATATCGGTTGGATAGCATGTGATCCTACTTGGAATAAACTTAGATATTATTTTAATAAAATTGATTTTCTTAGATTCAATTTAAATGTTGGAGCAAACTTCTTTTTTCCTCCTGATGGTACTGTGAGTGAATTTGGGAATCCAATTATTGGGTATATTGATGGTGATTCTTATGAATATAATTATAATGTGAAAATAACTGTTCTTGAATCGAATCTAGCTCCTTTGAGTCCATTTCCTATTTTTGTTGTTATATTTATTGTAGTGGGTGTAGCAGTTGTTACAATTACGATTATCTTGCTATTGAGAAGAAGAAGTAAAAAAGAAGTTGTGTATTACTAATTTTAATTCAGATTTTTTTTTCTTTAAGTTTTAAATATAGGTATGAATCAAATCTATAAGGTTTTTGGAAAAGTCAGGTAAATTCTTCTCAATTTTTTCAATTTCATAAGATTTTTGAATAAATAAAAGTAAGTATAAATTGTATCTCTCAACTGTAATTCTCTTAAAAATAACATTTTTAGACTCATCAGCAATTCCAGAAGACACCATAAAATCTTGTTTCAATAACTTGAATTCTTTAAATGTGGTATACAAATTTTTAAAGTAAGGAGCAGAAATTTCAAAAACTTTTTCAGAGAGTTCAGTTTTAGAGTAGTTTGACAGTATAATACCTTTTTCATTTAGCAATAAAATTGCATCTGAATTTATCTTTTTAGCAAATTTTTTTAATTGATTTCTAAATAACTCACGATTGGGACTTAATTGAGATAAGCCAAATGAGTAGGCAGAAATAAGACTCCAATGATCAAAGATACTAGTCTGGAAAATTTTAATAAAAAAACTTTCAGAATTCTTCTTGATCTCGTCTGCAATTATTTCTAAGTTTTTGAAAATCTCTTTAGATCCTTTAAGATCAGGATCAAATTTATTTAAACAAACAACAATAGGGGGAAATTCATCTAAATCTTTTAAGGAATTTAAGATTATGTTAAATAAGCTTAAAGCTTCATCTATCCGGCCAACATCTTGGATATCAATGAAGAAAAACATTAAATCAAGATTATATAAATAAATTTTGCTTTGCTCAAGATATCGATCTCTGTATTTTTTTTGTCCTCCTAAATCCCATATTGATATCTGGGAATTTTGTTCCTCAAAAATATTTTCTTCTCTTCGTTCCACTCCTTTAGTCGGTAAAGCTTTTATGATTTCAGAATATTTTTTTTCTATTCCAAGTAAAAAACTCGTTTTACCCGCTTTATCTAATCCGGTAAGCAAAATTTTAATTTGTCGTTTAGTAGAAAAGGGATCTTTTAATTCTTTAGTGAATTCAAAAAGTTCATCCCTTATTTCATCCATAATTAATTCCCGCTCATCTTGATTCTTATTATTTTGAATTTGTGTTGCCGCTTTATCGATAATAATTCTTAGATATTTCATATTTTCATAGAAAAAAACTCTATCACTTTCATCAATTAACACTGTAATAGTTGCAGCCAATGCTTTACCACGGGCCTTAACGTCAGGAATAAGGAAAAAATATGTTAAACCATTTAATCCTAAATCAGGAAAAGGTAATATTCCAAAATAATTTACTCCATCCGCACCTGACCCATCTTGGTAAACCGAGTCGCCCATCAATAAGCTAATGGTCTTCATTGCAATTAATAGACCAGCACTCTCATCTAAGTCAGCAGGCCAATAAATTTTAGGGCTAGGTCCATTTTCATCAAATATACTTAATACTATTGCTTTTATGATATCAGACTTGATATCGCTTTGTTGTTTTTCAAATTTCTTGTTTTTCTCTGATTTAGATTTTTTCTTTGTCAAAAAATCCCCATTTACTTAATTAGGATAATCTTATTTCAATACCACATTAATTTTAAAATATTATAAAATCCTTATATTACTTTATTATATTCAAAAAAATTCTTTCTATTAAATACTTTTTTTACCAGAAATTAAATTATAACATATATTTATAAATAAATCTTTAAACACGATATACTTGATTCTTTACAAATTCGTCGTAAAAACTCTCTAATAGCAAAATCACTTTGCATTATTTCATTCAAGGAAATAAACTCAATTGCACCCTCATGAATGAATTTATGGAATGTACCCTGAATTTTTAGTCTATTTAATATATGGATTTTCACATCATCGCGAAAATGTACGGAGTTAGTATATCTCTGATTACCAGATAATAATATAATATCATTTGGAAAATGTTTTAAATCTAATTTAGTAAATCTATGGATTGCTTCTTTTGAAACATTTTCACTCAATATAAATTTGATATCATTGTTCTTAGTTAATTCAGAACATAATCTATTGATCTCAGTTAAGATTTTTTTACTAAGCTTAACTGCTTCTGAGTGCTCATGAAGTTCAAAATTAGTTAAAAATTTAACTGATTCATTTAATCCTACTAGACTTATTGATAAAGTTTGATCTTCTAGTTTAAATAGCTGTTCACCATTGATAATGCCACTACAAAAACGTAAATGATTTGTCTTTATTCTCTTTTTTATTATATCCAATTTCTTTAGCAAAATTGTTGAACATAAATTTATTGTTGAATTTAATAATTCTAAAAATGAGTCTTCATTTCGGCTAATATATGCATAACGAGGTAAATTTAAACTAATATTTTGAAGTATCCCAGAATTATAGTGAGATTTTGTTGATTTTTGTTTAAGGATTTCATCTTTATATATATCATCACAGAGATTTATAAAATAAGAAGAATTCATTTTTTCAATATCATCCCAAAAATTCGAATAGATTTTATCGATATTATCAATTAATTTGTTATCTAATATTATTTGATGTATAGGTGATAAGATGGGTTGATTCTCATATTCCTCTTTGAAGGTAAGGATAAGAGCTCTAAAGAGTTTTATACTTTCTTCCTGATATTCTCCATAAACACCTTTAATTTTCCCATTAGGTCCAATGGCAGGGACCTCTGAAAACGCTTTAAAAATAGATATTGAGGAAGAAATTGAGGTTTGTGAAATTTCTCGTCCAATTATGATGGGTAATTGATTTATCTCGTAAATTAACTTCCTAATTCTTTGAGCTATTCTTTCTTCAGTCAAATCTCCTACATATGGAGCTAAAAATGTAGTGATAAAGTTAAATCCTTGATTTCCATAAAACTCACTTTGAGTCATTCCTAGCCATTTAGAGAGATGATTTAAAGCAGAAATAAAATTATTGGCTGGTTTTTGCCTATAATATCCCTCCATGTAATCTATTGGAGGAAGTCCATTTTTTAGAATTAGTCGAGGATCCCAAATTTGACTATATGGTCTTAAATCGAAATATTTTAATCCATTAATATGTATATCACCTGCCAAATGTGCTTTAGACTCTTCAGTATCTAATATTCTTAAATGAGCATATTCTTCAGCAATTTGATCTGCTGCCCAATGATGGATTTTTTCAGGATTTATTTTCTCATGTGGTTTATCACTTGGCCCTTTTTCAAGAATTTCTTCATAATCCATTAAAGGCATACCAATCCGTGTATATAACTTTCGTTCATTTTCAAAATGTTGTTCTGAAAGTATTGAACATACTATCTCTCTAATATGGGGGCCAGAAAGAAATTTAATACCTGAACTGATTATCCTTCTAACTACTAATTCTGTTATATGATTTGCATCGGTTTCATTCATTCCTGTCTCTTTTAAAATACTCTCAAAAATCTTAGAGGGATCAAATTTTGCTATATTTCCTTCAGTTCTAAATACTTTGGGTAATAAATCCATTGTTATTATCTTATCAAATGATTTGTAATATTTGTATTGATCAATAATATCTTAAGGACTTAAAAAAAAAAATTATTAATGGATTAAATTTAAAGAATTACTATTATTAAGAAATCTGAGAAGATTAATGCTACAGCATAGTTTTCAGTTTTATTCGCTTTTCACATTCAATTCTTTTGAATTTTTTGATCTTAAATCCATTTAATTAAACATTCAGAATTTTCATACACTCTTTACTTTATTTTAATATTTTAATTTATAACAAAACATGAAATTATTAACTGAATCATCATTAAAACTATTTTTTACTGAAATTTATTTAATATTGAAGGAGACAGATACAAATGTCATTGATATATGGTGTGAAATTTCAGAAATTACGTTTCTAGAGCATTTTAATCATTCTGAGATAAGAGAGTTTCTAGGGAATTTCAATTTTATTTCTCTTCAGAAAGGAAATTATATTCACTATATTGTTATAAATAAAATATTGTTTATTATCGAAGCTATCACAACATTACAATTAGATATCAGGCAAATTTCTGAACTACTAAATTATAATGGTTTTGAAACTTTAGTAAAAGAAATTCTTTCAAAAAATAATTATATCACTATGAAGAATTTTAGATTTTCTGATAAATCAAATTTTAAATCTAAAACTTCGCAAAAAAGATATGAGATTGATATTATTGGAATTCATTTCAAATATATATTACTTATAGATGCAAAGCAGTGGAGGCGTAAAGATTCATTTAGCTCTCTCAATAAAGTAGCAGACTCACAATATCGTAGGGCTCTTGCTTTAAAAAGAAATCCTGAAATATTTTCTCGACTTATTCAACAATTATTTGGTCCAAAATTTAATTTGAAAAAGCGATTACCATTTCTAATTATTCCTTTCATTGTAACTTTAGAAAATAACAGCATTAAGATCAATAACAATCAAATTCCTCTTGTTTCTGTATATGAATTAAACTCATTTCTCCAAGAGTTGCAAAATAATTTACAATATTTCAGATTAGTAAAAATTAATAAGATAAATCGACATAAAAGATTAGGTTAAATATTAAATATACTCAATGCATAATTTTAAGATGTAGTTATTTTTCTAATCCCAAATACTCCCTTAATTGCTTTTTTACTATATCTATAGCAAAAGAAATTATTCCACTTTT
>JBHLKB010000066.1:0-9651 GCA_048887205.1 Candidatus Hodarchaeota archaeon | reverse complement strand
ATTCAATTCCTGCTATTTTTTTTATGTGTCTCACTCCTTCAACAGCATCGTCAGCAAAATCATCAGCTCCAAGTCTTTTCGCAAGTTCCATATTTAAAGGAGCGCCTCCCACAATCAATTTAACTTTATCTCGGAGTCCTGCTGCTTGTAGCGCTTCATGAACAACTTTTATTTGTTCTACAGTCATAGTTAATAAAGAACTTAGAGCTATAATCGTTGCTCCAGTTTCAATTACTTTTTCGATTATTACAGTTTCATCAACATCCATTCCTAAATCATAAAGTTCAAATCCAGAACTTAAGAGTAGAGAAGCTAATATGTTTTTTCCGATATCATGGTTATCTCCTTTAACAGTAGCAAGAATTATTTTCACTTTATCCTCTGCTTTACCTGAAGCAGCTAAAGAAGGCTTTAAAATATTAAATGCCTCTTTCATTGTTTCCCCAGCTAAAACAAGTTCTGTTAAATAATATTCCTTTTCTTCATACCGACGTCCAACCTCATCCATGCCTTTTGTTAAAGAATTTAATATATCAAAAGCATCTTTACCCTCATCTAATGCTTCCTTTATAGCATCGGCAATATCATCTACTTCTAATTCAATTACTAATTCAGTTATTTTTTCAAAATCCATAAAAATCTCCTTTATTTACGAAAATTAGATGACAATTATTATGAAACGAAATTAAAATTATCCTATAAATCTTATTTTAATAAATCAGTGCTTAATTTGAAATTAATTTTAAATTAAAAAAAGAGAGTGAGGGAGATGAGAAAACTTTAAAATCTTAAAGTTTAAGATTTTTAAAATATAGTTAGTTACCATTTTAATTAGGAAATTAGGGGATATTATTTCTATTTTCTCAATCTTCCCTCTAGGATATAAATATGATACTCTAATATTTAAACTTATTTTAATTGCTTATTCTTGTACGGATTATTCATTATAAACTTCTTTAAAAGAAATAAGTTTGAACATATTAAATCTAATTAAAAATTTAATCAATCAAACTCATTAGTTAAATTATTATTTATTGATACAAATAGCAAAATTCGGCACCAAAGATATAAATAAATAATAATTATTAAACTCATACCAGTAAAAGATGGATCTTTCAAGAAAGTAGTTCACGAAAATTCAACAGAAGAATATACAATAATGTCAGAGAATAATTTCGTAAAAGAAATAAGTCTAGAATTTGCCCTAATTGGTAAAAATTTAGTTAAAGATTATGAAATTGGAGATTTTATTGTACGAGCCGTTGATGATGTATCAATATCAATACATAATGGAGAATTTTTAGTTATTAAAGGACCTAGTGGTGCTGGTAAGACATCACTTTTAAATCTAATAGGAGGATTAGATTACCCTAATAAAGGAATAATCTACAGTTTTGGAGTTAAAATCTCAGATATGAAAGAAGAATCATTGACAACTTGGCGGTTATTAAATTCTGGATTTGTATTCCAAAATTATAATCTCATTAGTACCCTTACTGCTGAAGAAAATGTTATGTTTCCAATGAATCTCTCAGGTGTAGATTTCAAAGAGCAGAGAAAACGTGCAATAGAATTGTTAAAAAAAATGGGTCTTAAAGATCGAAGAGAACATTTACCGTTTCAATTATCTGCTGGGGAGCAGCAGAGAGTGGCAATAGCAAGAGCTTTAGCAAATGATCCTCCGATACTAATAGCAGATGAACCAACAGCAAATTTAGATAAAAAGACTAGTCAGTTTATTAGGGATCTTTTTAAAGAATTAAAAAATAGTGTTAGAACAATTATAATTGCGACCCATGACGATTATTTAATAAATCTAGCTGATAGAATTATTTCTTTTGATGATGGAAAAATAAAAAAAGAAGAAATATCTAGAAATTTGAAAAATTAGGGAAAAACCACATATGTCCTCTGTTGATTTTGCTCTAAAAGACTTTTACAGGAAAAGGCATTCTAATTATCCTTTTTTATTAATTATCATATTGAGTATCTCAGCTACAGAGTTTTTAATTTATTTTACATCATCATTAGGCTTAAACATGGTTATTCAACCTGTTTTTATAAATAAATATTATTTCTCTGGCGGAATTAGTTTCATATATAAACAGTTTAATACATTAATCCAAATTTTATTAATTTCACTTACAACTGTCTTAATAATTGCTGTTACAACAACATTAGTTATTTCCAAAAAAAGAGATATTGCAATCATGAAATCTTTAGGGACACTCCCCCAGAAATTATATAGTTTTTATTTGATCGAAGTTTATATTTTATTTTTCGTTGGATTCGTACTTGGTTTGATTTTTGGTTTAATTTCATTTGGAATTTTCTCTCTTATTATGAATTTTCTTAATTTTCCCGTAGGTTTTCAACTTGATTTATTTTACACACCAATTATGTTTTTTGCTTGTATTATTGGAATTTTTCTTATTACTGGCTATGTACTAAGGAAAATAGGAAGACAAAAAATAATTAGAACTTTCTCTAAGGATATACCTTACAATTATGATTCTTCTAAGCGAATCAAATTTATCCCAAAATGGTTAATTGCAATTGGATTTAATGTCAAAATTGCTGTTGTTAATACATTAAGGAAAAAAGGTGAATTTAGGAGATATTTAATCTTATTCTCTTTAATCGGAATAGTAATTTTTACATTGGGCTTAGGGACAATTGTTTTAAACACATCATCCCAAGAATGGATTCATAAATCCCAAGGTGAAAATATCGTAATATTGGGGCATGAAGATGTCATATACAATTATTCATTAATGTATAAGATGTTTTCTGATCCTTCTCTTCTTATAGATGAAACTAACATAAATTTTACTGACTCAAATTACCTATTTAATTTAAGTGATATAATTGAATTGTATGATATTGATGAAATTGATAAAATTGATGAGCGTTTAATTAATTTTTATGATGTAAAAGAAATTTCTGGAATTCACATTACAGAAGAAGGCTCATATATTACTGTTGGTCAAAATCGAGATGGTACTTTTCCAATAATTGGTGTTAATCCTAATAATATTATTCAAAATTTTGAGATTGAAGGTATTTTTTTTACCGAAGAAAATGGTGATATAAATATGACTATAGGAGATGGATTAGCTTACAATTTTTTTGATTATCCTTTAGACCAGCAGTTAGAAATAACTGGTTCGGGTAAAACTTTTGAAATATCTGGGATTTTAATTGACAGTTTCTTTAGCGGTTATGCCGGTTATATGAGTATTAATGAATCAAGGAATATTTTAAACTTTTCTAATGGGATAATTAATTTAGTAATGTTAAAGCTAAAATCAGGTGTATATAATCAGCTAAGAGAAGATTTGAATAATATAACTAATGCTATAGGTGAAAAGTTTACGTACTTAAAGTTGGAAGAAATTTTTTACGAGAATCTAGGTTTTTTAAGTAATTTATCGATCTACCCAATGGTTATGGTTATTCTGATATCAATAATTAGTATTTTATCATTATATAACTATCAAAAGGCAGGGATAATGGAAAAAGCAAAGGATTTTTTAATTATGAGAGCAATAGGCTCAAAGACCAGGTCATTGAAAATAATTCTTTTTACAGAATCACTGTTTGTTCTAATCCCAGCTCTTCTTCTAAGTTTAGGAATTGGTATGATTATAAATTCATTATTTTTATTTGGTAGAGTCTATTTGCCTCCTCTATACATACCATTTATCGTTTTGTTGATTATATTTTTAATATTTATGATTTCTAATTTCTTTAGTCTTTTTCCTATTATAAGGAAAATTAATCACTTTTCCATTAAAGACTTTAGTATGTACTAATGATTCTAAGTATATTATTGAAAAGTGAATAAAGAGATAAGATATTAATGAGTTAAATTTTAATTTCTAAAATTGTATTAATAAATTAGATTCTAATAAAAAGATGATTCTTAACGATGACTGAAGATACGCTAAAAGCACGAATTAGGAATTTAGAGGCAGAACTTGAAAAGAAAGATACCGAAATCCACAGCTTTCTTGATAGAATTGAAGACCTCGAAGAAACTATTATGAGGTTAGACGCTCTTATTCCAGAAGAAGACGGTAAAAAGAAAAGTAAAAAGAAGCAAGCTGAAGATTCAAAGATGGCTATTGAAATCGATGAAAAAGACAAACAAATTAGAGAATTAAAGAATAGTATGGGTTTTTTAAGAAAAGAGAAATTACAACTTCAACAAGAGCTAGATAGAATAAAAGCTGAAAGTAAAGACTCGTCTGTTATTAGAGTTGAAGAACTAAGAAGCAAATCACCACTCAACGTCTTGGTTAAAGAATTACAAGACAAATTAAATAAACAGCAATCATTAATTAATAAATTGAAATCTAAGAATGTAGACACAGAGAATTTTGATGAAAAATTAAAAGAAAAAGAAGAAGAACTTGAAACTTACAAATTAGAGGTTTTAGAATTAAATCAAAAATTAAAAGAGCTTAGTTCTGCATCTGAAGATACAAGTCGTGATTCAATTACCAAAACATTAATAGAAGATCTTCAAGGGCAATTAAATAAGACTAAAAGACAAGTATCTGAATTAAAACAAAAGCTTGCAAAATCTGATAAGAAAAATAAAAGGGAATTCAAAGATTTATCAAAAGCTGAAAGTTTTAAAAAAGAAATTAGTAAACTAAAAGAATTATTAGAAGTAAAGGATAAAGAAATTGATAATTTAAAAAAAGATATTATTAAATTACAAAAAGCTGAAATTGCTCCCAATTTTGAGCAAACTGAAGCTCCTTCAGGTGAAATGATTAAAGCATTAAAAGAAGATCTTCAAAATAAATTGAATAAAGCTAAAATACAGATTGCCTCGCTTCAGGAACAACTTAAAAAGTATCAAGGAGAAAAAGCGCCCGAATCAAGTAAAACTCAAAAGGAGCTAGTAAGTGAATTAAAGATGAAAAGAGAAATGGCCCTCTTTCTTCAAAAACAATTGGAAACAAAAGAAGGGGAAATAGAAACAATAAAAAATGAAGCAGTCCAAATAAAAAGAAGATACAGACAACTAGAAAATCAACTGAGATTAAAAGATCAAAAACTTAACGATATACAACACCAATTAGATAGTTTCAATATTCAGACACAGGTTCAACTTGGTAGAGAAGATCCTCACTTAGAACTAAGAATAAGAGAGCTTAAAAAAATAGTTGATGATTTAGAAAAACAAAATATTGAGCAAAGATTAGAAATTTCTCAATTACGAAAAAAAATCTAAATCAATTATGGAACTCATTATACTAGGAAGCGCAGCTGCGACTCCTATAAAAAATCGCAATTTATCCTCTATAGCAATTAAGTACAGAAATCAGATTTTGTTATTTGATTGTGGAGAAGATTTCCAACGTAACTTTGCAGAAGCAGGCTTAAAATTTAATAAGCCAACAATGATTTTTATAACTCACTTTCATGGAGATCACATTATTGGTTTACCTGGATTTTTATTTCGCTTAAGTTTGAACGATAGAACTGCTCCAATGATGATTTTTGGACCTCAGAACCTATTTCTTTATTTATATCTCCACAAAAAAATTCTTGGATTAAAAGCTAAGTATCCTATTAAGATTATTGAAATTGATCATCAGAAAAAAGAATTGGTTGAGTTTGAGGGATTAGATTCTGAAGAACCCATGAGAACTGTCAAAATAAAGAATAACATAATATTAGATTCTAAATATTTCTCAATAAAATATGCTTTAGTAGATCATTCTATTATTACTTTCGCTTATGCTTTTATCGAAAAACCTAGATATGGCAGATTTAATCCTGATCGTGCCAGAGATTTAGGGATTCCAGAAAGCAATCTTTGGAAAAAGCTACAAGAAGGACAAACTATTGAATTTAATGGGAAAGAAATCGATCCAGTAAAGGAAAGGATTATTGGTCCAAAAAAACCAGGAAGAAAAATAACATACTCGGGAGATTTAAAACCTGGTGATTCGATCATAAATTTAGGTAAAAATTCAGATATTCTAATACACGAAGCAACATTCGCAAAAGCCTTGGCACAAATTGCTGAAGAAAAAAAACACTCTACCTCTATTGATGCTGCAATTGATGCAAAAAAAATGAATGCTAAACAATTAATTCTTACTCATATATCATCTAGATATTCAGAAGATGCCCTAAGATTACTAGAAGAAGCTAAAGAAATTTTTCCTAACACCATATTAGCAGAAGATTTGCTAAAAATTGAATTAAAGTAACATAGCTTACTAAATATAAATTATAAAAAGAGGATTACAAAAAAATCCATTAATAATTATAATCTAGACCCCACCGGCAATATGGGGTAAGATAACCACTTCTGATTGCTCATTGATAACGGTATCGGGAGTGGCTTTTTTGCCATCAACGAGAATTCCAAAATATTTGTCTTCCAGGTTTAGTTCTTGTAATAAATCAGCAACTGTCATTGTTTTTTCTGGTGTGAATGTTTCATACAAACCGGTATCTAATAATTCTGAAACTTGCTTTATAACAAACACCTAAAAATTTTTAGTTATTTATTATATTGTCTTAATACTATTTAATATTATTTCTTTAGTTTTATTCGTTTCAGAAAGCTACGGTTTCTTGTTTTTGAAGATTTTTTTCTATTTTTCCAAATTACGACATACATTATTTCATATCTAGCAGAGTAGATAAGTAGTTTTTAGGTTTTCACTAAAATCCAACTTTTTTTATTTTTATATTAATTTCTATATATTAGGCTTGATTTTTGCTGAGGAGAATAAAAAATTATTGAAGAAGAAGAATTCATAGATTACACAGAGTTTCTAGATAAAATAAGAAGATATGAATCCATAATTAAACAAATAGAAGATCCTATTGAGAGAACAAAGACGATAAAAGAAATGGTTTCAGATTCAATTAATTTCTCTAATGAGATTGCTCAGTCTGGGGAATATTTTGAAGCTGGAGAGTTATTATTTTCTGTTGCAGAAATTATGGAAAATCTTGATTTCTCGGAAGCAATAAATTTGTATAAACAAATTATTGAACTTTACAGAAAACTTATTATTGATTATAAACTTCAAGCAAAATTACATGAGATTGCAGAACTCTATTTAAGGATTGCCGATATCTATCGTGAGAAAATCGGAAATTTTCAAGCTGAGAAAAAAAATATTTTGAATAGTATAAAATTCTTAAAACAAGAGACTGAACTTTTAAAGGAATTTAATGAAACAAGAAAGCTAACTCAAAATTTTCAAAATATTGCAGAATTATTTTTAAAATTTTCTGATTTCAAGAATGCAATAAAGTATTATGAAAAAGTAATCGAACTTTCAAAAATTCATAACTATTATGATATGTTATCTTTCTCTTATCAACAAATAGCATCCTGCTATGAAGAAATCGATGCTTATAACGAATCACAAGAGATAATTTTAGATGGAGTAGAATTCTTTTCTAGTTTAGTAGTAAAGTATGAAGATAAAAATGATAATTTGACACTCACTCAGATATATCAGATATTAAAAAATCTCTATAATATTTTGGATAAAGAAGATCAATACACGAATTACTCTAAGAAAGAGGCTGGAGCATACATAGATCTAGCAGAAACAATAGAAAAGAACAATGAAAATTACCAGAAAATTGCAAGATATTATCGGGGTGCCGCTTTATGTTATCGAGAAATAAAAAACAATTTAATTGAATGTGCATCATGTTTTATTTTGGGAGGGAACTTTTCAGAAAAAACTGAGGATTTTAATCAAGCAGCATTAAATTTTTTTGATGCAGCCAATATTTTTAAAGAAATAAATAATCTCGAAATGGCATATAAAAATTTCATAAAAGCCGGAGATAACTTTTGGAAGATAGGAAACTTTAACGAATCCACTGAAAGCTATTTAAATGCTTATGATACTGCTATAGAGGGTAATTTAGAATTTAATAGATTTGGCATTTTCAATCAAATTGTGAGAGGATTAAATAAAATTGCCGAGGAAGGCTTAAAAAACAAGCAATTCTTTACAGCAGCCACTCTTATTTTAGAGAGTATAAAATTTTATGAAAAGCTTGATACGGCGAAAGACTTCCTTTTACGGGAAATGGTTAATAATCTGTATCGTTATTATTATAGAGCAGCTAACCTTAAAAAAATTGGTTATTCTCATATCGTTCAGAGTTATGTATTAGCTTCAATCTCGTGCATTTTAAATGGTAAGTTAGAAAAAGCGTGGAAAATCATCTCTGAAATAGAATCTGAAGGTATTACTGTTACGAAATATAAAGATATAATAAAAATAATGATTGAAAGAATTTCTGAAGGAAAAGAAGTTGAGTTAGAAATTTTTCCTTATTATCTTAGAAGGTTAATCGAAAGTTCTGAAGAAATAATGTATCTTTTAAAACTCTTTAAAGGGTTTAGAATAATATAAATAGACACTTTTGTATAAGCCACTTGGGGTAATCTGAAAAGCTTAAATATATAAAACCAATCCTTTATGTTATTATAAAAAATATTCTAACAAATTGCCCTAGAATAATTTTTAATTATTATTATAGGCATTTAGAATAATTTAAAGTTTTAAAAAGGAAGGAAAAATGAAAAAAATTAATAAATACCTTATTGTTGTAATACTAGCTGGAGCATTTATAGGGATAACTATTCCATTTACATTAGTCATTTTTAGTAGAACACCTGCTTCTACTCAATCAACCCATGTTCATATTTATGTTAATTCAACAATATTTAGTAGTTTATCTTCTGAAATAGAACAATATAAACAAGATGTTATAGCTCAAGGATATACCGTAGAAGTAATTAATTGGTCCATTAGTAACGTAACCGCGTTAAGAAATGATTTAATAAATGCAACTACTCAGCCTCTAGGTTTAGCTGGAGCTGTACTAATTGGAGATCTTCCCTCTGCCATGATGCAGTATCTTTGGTACTTTTGGAGGACTTATCCAATTGATTTATATTTAACTGATTTAGATGGTGAATGGGTTGATAATGATCCTACTGATGGACTCTTTGATGCTCACAATAATGGTACGGGCGATATCTTCCCTGAAATTTGGATTGGGAGAATATGTCCTGAATCTTTGAATAATACAAACCATCTCACAGCGTATCAAAATTATTTTGCTCGAAATCATGCTTATCGAATAGGGCAGCTTTCTCGTCCTCACTCGCAATTAATATATATTGATGATGATTGGGCAACATCACAACAACTGGTGGATGAATGGTTAGGAGATATGACGGCTTATAATAATTTAACATGTGTTAGTTTACCTACAACCACAACGACAGCTGCAGATTATAAGAACCGTTTAACACATATATATGAATTTATTCATGTTTTTGTACACTCTGAGGCTTATGAGCACCTCTTCGGTCCAGGCGGATTTGGTGCAGAGGGAAAAGTAAATTATACTGATATTTTAAACATTGACACTAAAGCTCTTTTTTATAATCTATTTGCATGTTCAGCAGCCAATTTTAAATATAGAAATAATTTAGGAACTCAATATCTCTTTTCTAATAACACTTTAACATTAGTCGGCTCATCAAAGATCGGTGGCATGACAATGAATAGCTACTTTAACACACCATTAAGTCAAGGAAAAACTTTTGGTGAAGCTATGAGATTGTGGTAT
>JBHLKB010000065.1:0-9654 GCA_048887205.1 Candidatus Hodarchaeota archaeon | reverse complement strand
ACTCGGATAAAAGATATTACAAAAAAGGCAGGAACTTCTGTAGGAAATTTTTATAATTATTTTAAAAGCAAGGAGGAAATATTCGAAGTTATAATTAGTGGATTGGCTGAACTTATGGTTAGTAAGTTTAAAGAATTATTCATATATTTCCAAGAAAACAGAATTCCCCCAATCTCTGCAGTTAAGAACCTTTTTCGAGGATATGCAAAAATATTTAAGGCAAAAAAAGAGACTTTTCTCATTTTTCTTGAACAAATGGGAGGAATTAATAATAAATATAGAATGAAAAGAAACGAGATTATTGATAATTTTACAGATGAAGTAGAAAAAATTATGATAAAACTAGTAGAATTTGGAGCTCGTGAACAAAATCCTACAATCTCAGCTAGAGTTTGGACATCTACGGTACTTGGTGTATTTAATTGGTGGATTCGAAGTGATTTTGCCCTTGAAGAAGAAAAACTTGTTGATAATTTGACAGATTTTCTTGTTAGGGGAACTATGACAGATTAAATGCTTTTCATTTTACTTTCTTTTAATTTAAAAGGTGAATCTCGCTTAAGATACACATAATATGAAATTCCTATCATTCTTATGCATTAACGTAATTCAATTTTGAGATAATAATATGATGAAAAAATTTTTACAGCAGTTATAATTATAAGCAATACATTCAAATTATACTTGGAGAATTAACATTTTAAAATTATTGGGCTTGAGATAAAATGAATAGAGCTATTGATGATAGAACTTACTTGAAATTTCTTTTACAATCCTTAAACGTTGATGATTTAAAACAGATATGTCGAGATTTTGAAATAAAAGGATTTTCAAAATTGAACAAATCAGAACTAATAGATTTTATTCTTGATTCTTTAGCAGAAGAAGAATCTAAAGAACTCTTACAAAAGAGAGAATTAGAAATAATTTCTGAAAGTATAAATTTAGCAATAAAGAAGATTAATGGTGAGGATAGAGAGAGTATTGCTGAAATACGAATTGTAAATCAAGATGATCATGAAATCGAATTGCTGTTTAAAGGCTGGAATTGGGAAGTAAAATCATTTTTATCTATTACTCCAAAAAATATACAAAATCCTGAACGTGATTGTGATTGTCGGATAGGTTCAAATATGGGTTTTTGTAGTCATTTTTGGATTGGATTCATCTATTCCCTAAAACAGAATTGGTTTAAACTGAAGGATTGGACTTTAACAGTTTTACCTAATGATTTTGAAGAGAAAATTAAAAAAATTAGACTTGTTGAACCAAAAGTGGGAGAAACAGGGGAAAGGATACAAGAACCAGCAGTTCTTATTGATGAAACATCATCAGAAGCTAAATTAATGAGTTTTCTTGATTCTTCAATAACAGTATATGAAGGAGAAATAACAGATATTCTTGAAAGGGAATCCGAATTTCAAGGTAATATTACAAGATTTTATGTGGCCTCGCTGAAAAATATTAAATTTGGTCCGAAGTTGAAAAAAGCAAGTGATTACAAGGATGAGGATATCGAAGAAGTAGAAAACTTAAAATTAAGAATTAGTGAAAAATTACAAACTGAAGACAGCTACATAAAAGGTGATAAGATCAGCTTTAATGGAAAACTTGTAAAGGATAATTTTTGGGGTTATATGGTAAAGAACGTTAGGAAAATTACAAGAAAATAAGCAATCTTTTACAATTTCTATTTAAGTGATTTTGAGTTTTTATCTCTTTCTTTAAAATTAGCAAAATTTTAATTCATTTACACCTAAGGATTTAATAACTAATCATTTAGGAAAACAATGTCTCGTTCAATGAAAGAAAAGATCTGTGTAGTAACAGGAGCAAATTCTGGAATTGGTAAAGTTACAGCACTCGAGTTGGCTAAATTAGGAGCAACAGTTGTAATGCTCTGCCTTGATAAAGGTCGAGGTGAAGAAGCCCAGTCTGAAATCAAAACTCAGAGTGGAAATGAGTCAATCGACTTAGTATTAGCAGATCTTTCTTCACAGCAATCTATTCGACAATTTGCTTCAGAGTACCAGAAGAAATATGATAAATTACATATCTTAATAAATAATGCGGGAGTCAATCTTAGTAAACGTATTGAAACCGTAGATAGAATTGAAAGAGTATTTGCAATAAACACTTTAGCTCCATTTTTATTAACTAATTTACTGTTAGAAACCCTTAAAAACAGTAAACCCGCAAGAATAATAAATGTAGCCTCGAGGGTACAAAGTAAATCTATTAATTTTGATAGACTTCAATCTGAAAAATATTTTAGATCATGGAAGGCATATTCTCGATCTAAAACTGCACTGATTCTTATAACATATGAATTTGCAAGACGCCTAAATAGTAGTGGAATTACTATAAATTGTCTTCATCCAGGATTTACAAAAACTAATGTCACTCGTAATTATAAAGGAATCATTAAATCTTTCACAAAAATTATCTTTAGATTTGCACAAAGTCCAGAAAAAGGAGCAGAAACTTCAATTTATCTTGCTTCTTCTCCTGAAGTAGAAGGCGTAAGTGGAAAGTATTTTATAAATAAGAAAGAAGCAAGATCTTCAGACATAACTTATGATATATCTATAGCCAAGAAACTTTGGGACGTTTGCGCTGATCTTACGAATTTAAATAACAATAATATATAACATTATATATTTAGAGTATTTTTCTAAGGATAATTTTGTGCCAACGATTTGGTAAGTTGCTCCAATTTTTTAGAAAGTTTTAACCTGAATTTTTTAGCTTCTACTAATTGCTTATAAGAATCAGGGAGTCTTCTTATATTATCTAAATAAAAATTCTGGATATCATCTAATTTAGGGTATGGTTTAATTAATTTACCATTCTTTATTATTGGAATTAATAATGCTTCTGAATCAGGAGAAGCTGGTTCGCTTTCCAACGTCATGAGATCTTCCTTAAACATCCCATCTTTATCATATATCCTATAAACCTGTTTTATTCCTGGATATGTTAATTTTTCTTCGCTAATCTTTATTTTAGGCACATTATTATATTCTATTAATTTATATACTCCAGAAATTGTTGGATCATCACGGGAGGTTGCTAATTCAGTTCCAATACCGAAAGCATCTATGGGAGCATTCCTATCAATAATTTCTTTTATCTTATATTCATTTAAATCTGAACTTGCTACAATTGACACTTTTTCACATCCATTTTCGTCTAATATTTTTCGTACTTTTATGGCATGGTCAATTAGATCCCCTGAATCTATTCTCACTCCTTTTATATTATTTCCAAACTTACAAGATTTTTCAGCTGCTTTTTCAGTATCATATGTGTCTATTAATAGGATGGAGTCTTCATCATAAATTTTATAATATGATTCAAAGCTATCTAACTCGCTTTCGAATTTTTGAACAAAACTATGAGCCATAGTACCAGTAGAATTAATTCCTAATTCGAGATCCGCAACCACATTGCTAGTAGCATTAAATCCCGCAATATAACTTGCTCGGGCAGCATAGACGCCTGCAAGTGGACTATGTGATCGTCTTGTTCCAAATTCAAGGAGAACTTTATCTGGAGCTATATTTTTAATTCTTGATGCTTTAGATGCAATAAGAGTTTGAAAATTAATTACATTCAGTAAATATGTTTCAACAATCTGAGCATGAAATATAGGACCTTGTACCCTTATTATTGGCTCATTTGGAAAGAAAAAATTTCCCTCTTTCATTGCCCAGACATCCAAATTGAACTTGAAATTTGGCAAGTAATCATCAAAGAAACTTGCATCAATATTTTTAAAAACTGCCTTCTCTCTTAAAAATTTAATAGTACGATCTGAAAATCTAGCATTTAATAGAAAGTGAATTGCTTGTTCTAAACCTGCAAAAATTAAATAATTGCGATTTCTAGGAAACTTTCTAATAAATAACTCAAATGTGGCATTATCATTGTTTTCTTGAATATTGTTCTCGAGATTGTATTGATAATAAGCCGCACCCATCGTCAATTGATAAAAATCTGTTGCAAGAATCATGTTAAAATCATTTATAAAACCAGAGTTCATTCCATTCATTTTTTCCTCATTGGAATTATTAAATTTTCCTTAAGTATTTACTTTATTTTCTTCATTATAAAGATTTATATGAATCTGAACGAAATTTATTTAAGGATAAAATGATAAAAAAAAATGAAATTTTTATTATTAATTCCAAATTATTTCTTGGACTATCCAAGCTTGTTTATGGTAAAAATAGAAGGGATTTAATTTCCCGAGATATAAAATTAATTTTAAATTTGTTGAAAAATGACAGTCTCTATAAAATGATATTAGAGAATGGGAGCAATTAATTTTTGAGTTTATTTACAAATAATACTCGTAATGATCGTAAAAGTCTCAAAACCTTTAAAAATTAAAAAAGTGATATTTGTATAAACACTCGTTTTAATAAAAAAGATTTACATTTATGTATAAAATTCAATAGAAAAAGTGATTATATGTACCATTTAGACGACGATGAGTATTTAAGTGTGCCATATTATCGAAAAACGCGAAGTGTTTGTCCAGAATGTTTAGAACCTATTGATGCGGAAGTCTATGAAGAAGATGATCAAATTTGGATGAAAAAATCGTGCGAGGATCATGGATTCTTCAAAGATAAGCTTAGCTCAAGTGCTAAATATTATAAGTGGACACATTGGGCTATAAAAGATAAAAATGGAAAGGTTGTATGGCAATTTGATAAAGATGGTGAAACTAATCCTCCTGATTTTCAGGGGGAAGATCCAAGAGGTTGTCCATATAACTGTGGTTTATGCGAACAACATATTTCAACTTGCTCTTTGGCATTAATAGATTTAACAAATCGATGTAATTTTAATTGCAATTTCTGTTATGCTAACGTGCTTCAATCAGGGTATCTTGTGGAACCTACGTTAGAAGAGATCGATAGAATCATGAAACATTTTAGAAGTAAACCAATTCCCGCAGTTGCGATCATGTTTACCGGGGGAGAACCAACTGTCAGAAAGGACTTCCCTGAGATTTGTAAAATGGCAAAAGATAACGGATTTAAAGAAGTTATCGTAGCTACAAATGGTTATGGCTTTCAGAAGAAAAATGGTGGTCTCGAATGGACTAAAAAGGTAAAAGAAGCGGGTTTAGATACATTATACTTCCAATTCGATGGTATCAATGATGCTACATACGAAAAAACTCGTGGAATCAAGAATCTCATGGCATATAAGCAAAGAGTTATAGAAAATTGCCGCAAAGCGAGGTTAGATTCTGTTGTATTAGTTGCTACAATTGCTAAAGGAGTTACTGATATTGAAGTTGGAAATATTATTCAATATGCAATTGATAATGTAGATGTTGTACGTGGGATAACATTTCAGCCCGTTTCTCTATGTGGGAGAATAGCTTTCGAGGAGAGAGAAGAATTGAGAATTACTAATGCTGATATTCTTAAAGAAATCGAGAAGCAAACCGGAGGAAAGATTAGCATGGATAATGCTTGGTATCCGCTGACTACCATTGTAGAATTCGGTAGAGTTATAGCTTACTTAGCAGATGTCGAACCCATAGAATTTACTTGCCATCCCGACTGCGGTTTCGCTTCTTACTTGGTTACTGACCCAGATAGTGGAGAAATGATGCCAATAATGGAATATTTTGACCCTTTAAAAGTTATAGATTTCGCGAATCGTTTTTGGGCAAAAATAAAGCATAAAGAGAAGAAACCACTTAAACTTTTTGAAGATATTCTTGGTGATTTTGGCAAGACACTTGATAAAGGACTCAACTTCTTAGACAAAACACAACTTAGAGCAAGATTCCTATTAGGCGTGTTACAATATATGAAAAAACCAGGAAAACTCATGGAAATGTTTTCTAGGCTTGTAATGCGCGGAGATTGGGAGAGTGTTAGCTCGTTTAGCTATGGAGCATTGCTTCTTTCGAGCATGCACTTTCAGGACGCTTATAACATGGACCTCGAAAGAGCAAAGAGATGTATTGTACACTTCGGTATCGCAATGCCAGATGGAAGCGTAAAAGAAATTAGTTTTTGTACAATGAACTCTATTCATAGACCTATTATTGAGAAAAAAATTGCGAAGCAAGTTAGCGCAAAGGTAAAGAATGAATTCGATACAACTACAGGTCAAGCTGTTGAAGAGGTACAGCAAGAAATAGCCCGTAATGGCGGAATTGAAAAGAAAGGTGATAAATAAATGCCCAAAGACTTCGTCGAAGACAAAGATGGAATGAAAATCCGTAAATTAGCGGAGCTAAGGACATCAACAGCAGAAGACTATGAAGATGCAATGCTTAGACGAGTAGAAGAATTTAAAGAAGTAAAGGGAGATAAAAGCGGTTTTAATAACTTTTTACAAAATTCAGTCTTTAAAGCTATTAGTACCGCATTAGATTTAAAAGTCCAAGTTGATAAAGCCCTTGGGGAAGAGAATTTAAAGAAACTTCACAAAGCAATAGATGATATTCTTTTATTAGGTCTATAATTTTATTTTACAGTTTTAATTTTAAGATTTTCTTTTAAAATCTTTTTTCATTTGTTATTTTAGACTTTTTAATTTGAAAATTCTGCTATCTTCATGATCAAAAATTAAAAGTATAAATATTTTGATATGAAATTATAGATCAAAAATAACTTTCTCCAAGTTTTAAAAGACTTTATGCAAAAGAGTATTTTGGGTTAAAATGGCTAAAAATAATACTGGAAAAGGATCATATTTTAGATATTTATTTTTCATTCTGATGTTGACACAAATTCTTGATTCATATGCAACAATATATCCTGGGGCAATTCCTTCTGCAATTGCAGGTGAATTTTTAAGTGGATTATTACCAGAAGTTCAGAATTCTATCATGGCTTTTGCGAGTGGTTTAGTTACGATTGGTATGGCGTTTCTATTTGTGAGTCAATATTTGTCAGATAGGCTCGGGAGAAAGAAGATGCTCGGGATTACGGTATGTGGAATCGCACTGGCTTCGTTAGGTATGTTTCTTTCTGTTAATTATGTTATGTATATGATTTTTGTATTTTTCTTGTACTTTTTCTTTTCATCAGACATCTGGTTGATTTATATTAATGAAGAAGTCGAATCGAACAAGCGTGCATTTTACTCTAATATTGTATTGATGGTTGGTTTAGTTGGGGCATTAACTATGGTAATATTTCGATTTATTTTTATAAAAGGCTCGAACCCATTTTGGCGTGGTATGACATTTTTTCCTATAATATTTGGAATTCTATTAAGCATAATTATATTTTTAACATTGAAAGAGCCAGCGCAGTATAGAATGATGAAGGAGAGTGGTTCATTTGAAACGAGGTCATTTAATGAGGATATCAAATCTATTTTTAGAATAGAGAATCGGAAACCTTATCTTTTTCTTTTATTAATTGTTTTTTTACGCGGAGGATCATCAATATATTTGGGATTATTCGAGAAGTATATTAATGATGTAGGGATATTATCTCAAGATCAAGTTACGAGTATTTTTTTTCTCACAATATTTACAGTTTTGATTGCCTACGGATTAAATGGATTTCTTGCTGATCGAATTGGAAGAAAGCCTTTATTATATCTCTGGTTTAGTTTAGCACCTATATCTGTATTAATTTGGGTATTTGGAGCATATAATCCTACAAATGCTTATGGAATAGTTATGTTTGGATACGCATTGAGTCACATTGCTTACTGGGGTTCAATAGGCATTATTAGACTCATTACAATAGAGACACTCCCTACAGATAGAAGAGGTACAGGAATAGGATTTAGAAGTCTAATAAGTGCAATAGGAGGTACAATAGGATTGCTATCAAGCAGTGCTGTAATTTTAGCTTTAGATTTAGGTACGACATTTATTATATTTGTAATGGGAAATTTAATTGTTATACCTTTAGCAGCTTTATTCCTTAAAGAGACCAAAGGTGTTGAGCTCTCTGAAATTAAATAATAAATATTCATTTTTTTAATTATTTTTTATTCGAAATTCTTCTTTTTGTTTGCTTTTTTTCATAACTTATTTTTAAAATCATAGTTTAGTTTAGTTATACTATGGTTTATAACTGTCTCACCATACCAGTTACAATTTTTTATATTGGTAATGGATTTGCTCATCTATATTATGCTCTAAAGTTAAAAAGAAAATTTCCAGAACATAATTTTACAAATTCATTTCTGATATTTATATTATGGATTGTAGCTGGGATGGTATATCCAATATTTTTTATAAGAGATACAAGTCAAGTAAGATGGTTTGAAGGATTAGCTCTTCAAATTATATGTATATACGCGCCCTTATTAGTTTTTTTTATTTTATATTACCAATATCAATTTGTATTAAAGAAAAAAACATATCTAAGGAATGACAGAACTATAGATAAGTTTTTAGAACAATTTTCTTTGATGGATATAAAAAATCTGAATAATAGAAAACATGCTTTAAAAACTGATTTTCATAGAAAAGCATTCCATTTATTACCTGCAATAATAATTATTTTTTTATGGTTTTTTGCTGTCTATATTTGGGATGCAATGTGGGATGCAGATCAATTTTGGGGAATTTCTGGGACAGAATATGGTATATTTTTAATATTAACAGTTGGTTATACGGGAATTATCATATTTGCTGCTTTAGATTACATTCGCTTATCTCATATTTTTAATAAAGCTAGTATTTATCATTTACTTCCTACTTGTATTTCCAATATTTTAGGTAAAACTTTAAAGAAAAACGAGATCTATGAATTTACAAGACCAGTTGCTTTGGTTTTATCACTTGTACCTACACTTTTCCTTTCTTTTGGAGTATTTGCTTCTGCAGCGTTAATAGCCACCTTAGGTGATGGTGCTGCTTCTGTTTTTGGACTTCGATTTGGAAAGATTCATTATCCAAAATCTTCAAAAAAAACTTTAGTTGGATATATAGCTGGATTTATAGCGTCTTTTGGAATAAGTATTCTTATGTTATGGATATTCGAATCTACATTAGATTTCAGCAAAATTATTATTATGGCAAGTAGTGGGGCTATGGTTTTTTTTATTATTGACTTTTTGAATTTAAAGATTGATGATAATATATTAAATCCTATTTTTTGTGGCTTAATAATGGGATTTTTTTATTATATCTTATGAGATATGAGACATAAAATTAAAGTTAAATTAAAAAAAAGCATCCATCTTCTTTATACCCTTAATTTCATCAAATGTAATACCTAGCGCATCTAACACTTGTTCTAAAGCAGATATTAAAAGCTCCTTATATTTTTTTGTATCAACATCTTGGAGCTTCGCTAATTCGATTGCTTTAGCTCCGATCGCCCCCTTACTTTTGATAAAACTAATCGTTTCACCTTTTTGAAATTCTCTTCCCGTAATATCTCTTAATTCTAATGCAGCTCTAACATGTTGAGGAACGACTTTTGTGTAGCTTTTAAGATCCTTTTGTATTGCAATATTAATTGCATAATCATCTAAAGTAAAAGTATCGGGTTTTCCTATTTTCTTAAGGTTATCTCTCACGATTTCTATAATTTTATCTTTAGCTTTCAAAAATTCATCATTATTTGTAATATGTTTCAAGATCTCAATCATTTCGCTAAATACAGTCTTAATAAATTCGGGAGTATTTTTCTTTTTAGCTAC
>JBHLKB010000064.1:0-9752 GCA_048887205.1 Candidatus Hodarchaeota archaeon | reverse complement strand
TCTGGATTATATACTTCTCTTATAGGAATTAAATTACTTTGAGCATCACCGGCTAAAAGAACCCATTGAATATTTTCATTTTCATAATACAACTTTATCATATTTCGTATTTTTTCAGCATCATCTCTGCCTTCATATAAAGAGAAATTACTTAAAATAACAGTTTTTACTCCCTTTTCATTTTTCCAATCCATTAAAGGTTTCACAGCATCAATAAAACTAGTTATATTTGGAGTTATAATTAACATTTCGATTTTAGGATTATACCAAAGATCATTTAATGAAGCATAATCGATTTCTGGTATAATTGATGGATTAACACCCAATTGTCCATTAGAAACTCGGAAATTTCCTGAAGTTCGATTCTCTACTGTATTGATGAAGTTATAATTTAAACTAAAATTAATTAGTGGAAAGAGGGTTAAAACGATGATAGAAAAGTAGATAAATTTTATAGAAGAAGGTCTACCCATATAATATCAATAAGTGCAATTTAATAATTTTATATTTATTATAGGAAATAAGAATTTAAAAATAAGAATCTATTTATTATAAAAGAAAATTATCGGGTTTTTATGCCAATTCGATTTAATACATGTCCACATTGTAATGAAAGAATTATTTTTAATATTGAACAAACAGATATTAATTCTAGTCAATATCCTGCTCCTGTATATATTCTATGTAAATCATGCAAAGAATTGTCCACATTTTATGTAGATACTCTTTTAAGAGTTTCTTATAAAGAGCTTGACAAAAAATCCGGTGGTATCAAAACGATTGAAACAATATGAAATAATGGATTTTAGCGTTATGTTTTTTTAAATTATCAAATTTATTGATTAATTTAATAAAAAGTCTTTTCTTAATTTTTCTTAGGAATAATATATTCAGCTGTTATAACACCTTAAAAATTAACTATCATGTCATATGATTTAACAGATATAGCGGGCATTGGAACTGCTACTGCAGATAAAATTAAAGCAGCAGGGATAGATAGTGTTGAAAAATTAGCAAATATTAAACCTAGTGATTTAGTAAAGTTAAAAATAAAAGGAGTAGGGAAAGCCACAGCACAAAAATATATCAACAATGCTAAGAAATTACTTGAAGAATTTAGTCTTAAAGATGAACCTAAATCTAAAGCAGAACCTTTGTCCGAAGTAAAGCCTAAGCCAAAACCAATAACTAAAGTTAAACCTTCAAATATAAAGGACTTGATAAAAAGACAAGCTGAATGCAACATTGGATTAGTAGGTCATGTTGATCATGGTAAAACCACTTTGGTAAAAGCACTTACAGGGGATTGGACAGATAGACATTCAGAAGAGCAAGAGAGAGGGATTTCTATAAAATTAGGATATTCCAACGCTACAATTCTATATTGTGCAAATTGTGACGAGTATATTACATATTACTTAGCTGAGCAGGCAAGAAATAAAAACGAACCTCGATTCTTATGTCCAAAATGCAAAGAACAGTTGGAATTTAGAAGAAATATTTCATTTGTCGATGCTCCTGGCCATGAAATCTTAATGGCAACAATGTTAAGTGGAGCTTCATTGATGGATGGAGCTTGTTTGTTAATTGCTGCAGATGAACAATGTCCACAACCACAAACTAGAGAACATTTAGCAGCTTTGAATATTGCTGGAATTGAAAAAAT
Organism: Candidatus Hodarchaeota archaeon; assembly: GCA_048887205.1. Lineage (GTDB taxonomy): Archaea > Asgardarchaeota > Lokiarchaeia > Sigyniarchaeales > SOKP01 > Loki-b32. The sequence goes on along the minus strand of JBHLKB010000064.1, from coordinate 8,086 downwards.
AATTATTTTGCAAAATAAAATTGACGCTGTTTCGCAGGAACAAGCTTTAGAGAATTATCAACAAATAAAAGAATTTGTCAAGGGGACGGTTGCTGAAAATTCTCCAATTATACCAATTTCAGCTGTATTCGGTGCAAATATAGGTTTAGTCATCAGAGCATTTGAAGAAATTATACCGTCACCTTTGCTTAGTGAAGGTGAATTCCAATTTTTAATCGCCAGATCTTTTGATATTAACAGACCTGGAAAAGAAATTAATGAATTAAAAGGCGGTGTTATAGGAGGTTCAGTTTTAAGAGGCAAAATTAAAGTTGGTGATCAGATTGAAATAAGACCAGGTTTACGAGTAAAAGATGATTATTTTCCAATTAAATCTACAGTTGTAAGTATTAGTCAAGGAAATAATCTATTGGATACCGCAAAACCTGGAGGACTCATCGGACTAGGAACTAAATTAGACCCTTCTTTAACTAAGGGTGATCATTTAATTGGACATTTGGTAGGAAAACCAGGTACTTTACCAGATATTCTTCATGAAGTTGAATTAAAAGTAAGTCTTTTAGATCGAGTGATTGGCTCCGAACAGATGCTTAGAGTACATTCACTTAAACATAATGAAAAACTATTATTAGTTGTAGGTACAGAAAAAACTGGAGGAACAGTAACGAAATTATTAAAGGAGAGTGTAATTTTGAAATTAAATCCTCCAATATGTCCACCAGAAAATTTCATTTATGCTATTTCGAGAATAATAAATAGACGTTATCGATTAATCGGATATGGAGAGACAATAGATCATAAATAAGAACTTTTCTAATACCTCATTTTAGATGAAAATTAGCTTTTAAGAAGAATAACTCAAAAAAATTTCTCTAATCTTACCTTTAACTAATTTCAATGAAGGATCTACATCCTGAAATATTTTTTGTAAAGATAAAATTACTCTTTCGCTTGTTGAACCATTAGATTTTGTTATATTTTGTTTAGTTTCATACAATATTAAGGTATCAGAGATTTTAGCAAGAAAATGAACCACAATTTCCGCAGCTACATTGTTTGAAAAACTTGTATGGTTTTTAGTTTTTTTAATTTCGTAAAATATCTCATTCATTATCCTTTTTTCTAAAAATGTAATAAAATCATCAATATTATCACAAAAAATAACAATCAAGGTAATTTATCGCGATTTTCTATATTTTAAATAAAATACAACTCCAATAATTAGAATAATTCCATTTATTATTCCAAAGATCAGTATCCATAGAGGAAAATGAGGATAATCCGTATAAATGTAATTTACCACATTATAGGTACTAGTAGCTGATTCAATAAGGAATTCCCCGCTGTGATAAACTCTTATTGTATAATTTCCATGTGGGACATTGCTTAACACAATTTCTCCACCTTCATTAGTAGGTCCGGCTGGAATAGGTTGAACTCTGTTATTAGATATGTAGGTGCCAAATTTCTGACCAAAATAAAATATTTCTAAGTTTGCTCCTACTAAGGGCATTTTTATATTATCCGTTATTATCACTTTAAGGTTTTGAAAAGTCTTATATTTTATAACAAAAGGACAAGTTTCTCCAACAATTAAGTAAGGTACAAAAACTTGCAAACCCTTTTTCCCTGTAGCAGAAGTATTCAATTGGAAAAGTGCAAAATTTCTTTCGAATAATGAATAATTACTAAATAATTTACCGAACTGATCCTTAATTAATTGATCAAAATAAATAGTAGGTTCATAAAATGATATATGTTTAAGATATATATGTTTTGGGCCATTTATTAAGGAAGGAAAATAAATTCTCTCACGTATACTCCTCTCTGCTACAAGTCTGTCTATTGCCCATGTATCTCCAACAGGATCCACAAATTTCAAGGTAAAAGAAGCTGTAAAATTTAAAGAAAATTCACTACTATTTGCAGAAAAGAAATCTGATAAATATATATCAATCGATTTATCTAGATTTAAATGAGTAATAATATTGACAGTTTCATTGTTTAGTTCAAGATTGTGTTCGTTTAATGAATTTTTATCTGGTAAATTAACAGTCAAAGCAACATATATATTATCAGCAATAAGATTTTCACTGATAGTTTGTCCAAATTTTCTTCCTGTTAAAGTAAAATCATAGTTATATTTAGCCGTAAAATTTTGTTCTATCTCATTCATGATTAAATCAGCTCCAGAAAATTGATCTAAACTCCAAAATTGGACATATATCTCATATTCCCAGATGATGTGCATCGAAAAATTGTAAGTAGGACCTTTTTGAAAATAATTCTTATAATAAAATACCAAAAAGTCATTAGTATCAATAATATAATCAGAACCAGCTACTAATTCAATTATATCTGTATTATTTTCGATAAAAAGTCCTATTAATCGACTTGGACGTAAACGGGGATGATAAATTAAATAACCAGCTTGTGAATTATTATATCTAACTTCCAAACTCTCATTCAATTTTACAGTTATGAAATTTCGATCTGTGATTTCTGGATTGAGATTTTCTCTTATTGCTGGTTCGGTGGTATTAATAAATTTTATATTAATTCGAGATATATTTAATGCATCTGATTCATAATCTTCCCAAATAAGTGGATAAATTTCATTATAGATATAAAAACCCATCTCCAATTTACTAAAATCAATATCATTTATAGTAATATTTCCAAGTGCATGTTCCTCTTCTGTAAGTATCGGGTTATAATCATCTTTTGAGAAATCACCCATTTTTGGGATAGATTCATAAATCGCAGAGTTGGGACTAAATCTAACCCCCCCTAAAAATAACGGAATTAATACAATAGATACTGTTAAAAAGCTTAGAAAAATCTTAATTTTTATAATAGAATAATTCCGTTTTTTATTTGGCATTATAAATATTTTAATTTTAAAGTATTTAGAACAGAAAATTAACATAAATTAAATAATTTTTCTATAGATTTTATGTTCTAACTAATTTTCCTCATAAGACTTAATTGAAATCGGAATATTTATAATTATAGAATTTATTTGATTTTTATTAGGTTTCAAAATAACAGAAAAAAATCGAAATAAAGTGTTTTAAAGTTACATCTTTATAGATTTTTATTATGAGTACGAATTATTATTCAATCTTTTTATTAGTATATAATTATAATATTGAACGATATAAATGGCCATTAGACCAAATAAAACTAAATTTTTAGAGGATTTTAACAATGCTATCGATCAATTCATTGATCGTTCTTTTTCACGTATCATAATCATTTCTCATAACGATGCTGATGGAATAAGTTGTCTGCATATTATCCAAAATTTATTGCATAAAATGCATCTAAATTATGATTATTTTATTTATAATAGATCAGTTTCTTGGGAAGATTATTTAAAGGGGATTCTTTCGAATAGGCAAACAGATAAAAATGCTTTTATCTTTACTGATATTGGTTCTAACTTAAAAGAACTAATCCCAATTATCAAAAATAGAAAAGAAATTTTTTATATTCTTGATCACCATGAAGTAGAGGATGATTTAAATATTGATGTTTATCCAGAGAATCTCTTTTTTATAAATCCAACTATTTACGGATATGATGGTCTCGAACATATTGCAGGTGCCACTTTAACATATATGTTCGCAAAAAAGGTTAATCCCTCAATAATGCGACAAGGTTGGTTAACAGCCATAGGAATTGCTGGAGATTCATTAAAACCAATGGATAAGCTTCAATCATTTAACAGAGAAGTATATGAAGAATTAATAGATGAAGAACTTATTGAAGATAAAGAAGGTTTAATTCTTTTTGGAAATATGCATGAATCTATTAAAAAAGGTTTAAAATATAGTATATTACCTTTTATTAATGGATTTGGAGGAGAATCAGATCAGAAAATCAACTCCTTCTTAAATTCGATTAATATTAATCCAAAAACCAAACTTATAGATTTAACTAAGGATGAAATGCAATTAATTCAAAAAGGAACAAATATTGAAAGTCTTGGTCATTATGCATTATTGCCTCATAAATCTGGTTTATTAAAATTTAGTTTTGAACATGCTCTCCTATTGAATATATTATGCTTTAAAAATATTAGTGCTGCCATTTCGATGATTCAATTAAAATCAATAACACGATATGCTAAAAGCATCTATTCCGAATATATTGAAAACCTTGCTACAAATTTAAAGACCCTTTCAACTGAATCACCTCACCATGAAACCAAAAAAGCTATATTTATGGAAGTAAAAGGAAAAATCCCTCCTAGTAACTGGTCAGATACAGCTAGTTTTAGTGCGGTAAATGAATTATTCGACTCGAGTAAAATTTTGTTTTTAGGAGGTCCCGAGGAGAAATCAGGTACAATTAAATTAAGTATTAGATGTTCAAGGAATTATCTTAAGAATAATAAAACCAATGGTGTAAATATAATAATATCAAAAATTAAAAAAGAATTAGGAGGCGTAGGTGGAGGTCATAAGTTAGCTGGAGGAATTAGATTATCAAAACCCTCCTATAATATATTAAAAGAAAGAATAGATGAATTTATTTAATTTTCTAATGATAATCAATATTTATTTTAAAAATGATTTTTCTTAAAAAACATTCAGATACTAATTATATAATTAGATTACATGTTAAACCAAACTCCAAAAACCAGAAAGTAGAAGATAATGGCGAATTTTTAAAAATTTCATTAAATTCAAAACCCACACAAAATAAAGCAAATAATGAATTAATTAATCTTCTAAAAAAGAAACTTAATTTATCAAAAAATCAAATTCGAATAATATCAGGATTAAAAAGCTCAAAAAAGTTAGTTAAAATATCATTTATAGAAAAGATGGACGAGGAAGATATAATAAAAAAACTCATAAATGATTATTAATCAATTATCTACTTAACTTCCTATTTTAATATGACGACCACATTTTAAACATGTTATGAAATGGGTCATTCCTTCATCAGCTCTACGTGTTTGACGTGTTTCAAGATGAGCTTTTGAATATCCACAACTAGGGCATTTAAAATTTTTAATAGAACTTCTTAGATTTTCTTCTTTCCAATTTATAACATCAGTTAAATTTGTAACTTCATCTCTAATAGAATGATCAATTTTAGTTTTTAATTTATATGCTCCAGTGTGTTTTTCTGAAAACGGTTTTATTGCTCCACATTTGCATTTAAATACTTTTTCTCCATTTAAATTTGAGGGCAACATCATACTGCCACATTCATCACAGAACTCCATAATCTTCTAAGCACTTACAAATATAGGTAGAATGATTCTCTTAAAAATAATAAATTATTCCTCTCAAATAATTTTTTTGAAATCAAAATCTTAATCCAAAAAGTAAACTAGTAAAAATGACTCCAGAGATGAGATCAGCTGTAGTTCCAGGATTAAGTCTTCCATTTTTTTCTTGAAGCTCATTGTCCAAATCAATTAATAATCGCAAACCCTGATCGGTAGAAAGTCCTCCATATTCCAAAATTTTTGTTGCTTTTCTTGAAACATACAAGGCAGAATCCATTCCTGATTTTCTTATAATAAGGGTATCTGGATTCAAGGATAATAATTTCAGGAAAGTATTGACTGTGGCAATATTAATGTCATTATATTGTCTAAAAATATTAAAAAAATATGGCACTCCTTCATTTAGAATAATGTTAAAACCAGTAGAATATTCCAGACTTATTAAATCATATTCCTTTGAACGATCAAATATTCTTTTTATGTTTATTTTATCTGAAATTATATCATTAATAGAATTTTCATCATTAATGTCATACTTTTTAATTTTACCTAAGCCTCCAGGCTTACATAATCTTATTGCTTCGTACATATTTACGGTATCTTGTACGGTAGATTTTTCAATAACTTTTTTCAGATTAAATTTCAGATCATCAATATGATATTGCTTTTTTTTTATGCAAATCGTAGCTGCAGCGGAAAGAGGTGTTAAAATTAATATATGTCCTAATAATACATTGCCTCCACTCTGCCACTTTATCACTTCCTTAGTAGCTTTCTTAAAAAAGAGACCCATTTCAATTTTTTCATAATCATCTTCATTCTTAAAAGGGATTTGAAAAATTTTTTCACAAAATTCTCTAAAATTTGGTTGAATTGCTACGATTCCTGCTAAAAAATGTTCAAATTTTGTGTGTTCGTAATCTTTAGTACGGTGAACATTTCCTGGTTTGGGCCATCCAGCTACTTCTAAAAGGCTTGCTAAGCTCAAGCATCTTATTAAATCTTCTACAGATTTAATTGAAATATTAAAATTAGTTCCTTGTAAATACACATGTAAATATATTTTTTTAAATATTTTAATTATTTTAAAAGAGAATGAGAGTTAATAATAACTCAGCTCGACTATTTTCTTTTCTTTCACAATATATCCTTCAGTTTCAGTTGTTTTGTAAGAAATTGGTCTGAAATCATTATATAATCCATTTTTATAAAGGAACTTTTTTATTCTTAGTCTTAATGCTCTTTTGGAAAATTTTTTTGGCATATCTACATCGATGTCATTTCCGCTTCTATTAAGGTTTATTTGTGGTAATGCTTCAGATAAAAACCTAATTAAATCAAGAACATGTTGCTCGTTCTTAAAACTTAAGTCTTTAACGTTAATTGTGAAAGATTTATTTGCTTCACTCATAGTATTATCACTCTGTAAAATAATTAAAAATCTTATTAATTTTTTATGATTTTATTATAGTAATTTAATATTTGATTTTCTTCTAAGGATATTTCTTCATAGTATAATAATTCTAAATTTTAAATAATAAGAAGTGGAATATAATGGTGGATTATGTAAATCTGGACTATGAACCGAGTGAAAATGATTTGATTGCGATGTATTATGTTGAAATTTCACCAGAATGTAAAGATTTAGAACATGCTTCAGAAGAAATCGCAAAAGAAAGTTCAATTGGTACATGGACAGAAATTGCGACATTATCTAATGAAATAGCGGGACGGCTTAAGCCATCAACTTTTTACATTAACCCCGAAAATAATATAATTAAGATTGCTTACACTAAAGAACTTTTTGAAGCAAATAATTTACCACAGATTTTAAGTGCTATTGCAGGAAATATATATGGAATGAAAGTATTAAAATCGTTAAGATTATTAGATATAAGTTTTCCTAAAGATATAGTTCGCGCCTATAAGGGACCAAAAAATGGAATTGAAGGTATTAAAAAATTGACTAAAGTAAATGGAAGACCTCTTCTGGGTACAATAGTAAAACCTAAAGTAGGATTAAATGAAATTGAACACGCAAAAATATGTGGAGAAGCTTGGATTGGTGGATTAGATATTGTCAAGGATGATGAAAATCTAACTAATATGGTTTTTAATAAATTCGAGAAAAGAATCTTGGAAACATTAAAAATTAGAGATAAGGTTGAAAATGAAACTGGAGAAAGAAAATTTTATATGCCAAATATAACGGCACCTTTAAGTATTATGAAAAATCGTGCTGACTTTGTAATAGAGCATGGTGGAGAATATATCATGGTTGATATTGTAACAGTAGGATTCTCTGCTTTACAAGAACTTAGAGAATATATCGATGATAAAGATGCAATAATCCACGCTCATAGAGCAATGCATGCAGCTTTTACAAGAAATAAGAAACACGGAATGACAATGTTAATTTTAGCAAAACTAATGAGGTTAATTGGTATGGACCAATTACACACAGGGACTATAATAGGAAAAATGGAAGGCGCTAAAAATGAAGTGTTGGAAATGAATAAGGTTATAACAGAACGGGAAATTAAAGGTAACGACATGACAACTCTTAACCAAGATTGGAGAGATATTAAACCAGTTTTGCCTGTTGCTTCAGGAGGTTTGAGTCCCTTACATGTTCCTGAATTGATTGAAATCCTAGGTAAAAACATGATATATCAGTTTGGAGGAGGTTGTCATGGTCATCCTGATGGAACTAGAGCAGGAGCAAAAGCGATAAGACAAGCTACTGATGCGACGCTAGAAGGTTATGAGTTAAAAGAATATGCTAGAAAAAATATTGAATTAGCCAGAGCAATTGAAAAATGGGGTTAACTATAATCT
>JBHLKB010000063.1:0-9872 GCA_048887205.1 Candidatus Hodarchaeota archaeon | reverse complement strand
TCTTAAATATTGTAATGTAGGAGCATCAGCAATGCCTATTGAAGTTGCTAAGGAATGGGAAAAGAAGACTGGATTTCCTTTAGGAGAGGGATATGGTTTAAGTGAATCAACTGTCTGTCTTTCAAATGCCCCACCATGGGGTAAGAAAAAGCTAGGGAGTTGTGGTACCCCTATAGCTAGCACTTTAGTTGGGATTATTGATGATTACCTAAATTTCTTACCAATAGGAGAACCTGGTGAATTAGTTGCATCGGGTCCTCAGATTATGCTAGGGTATCACAATCGACCTGATGAGAATAAAAAGGTATTTTTTGAAGCTGGGGGCTATAGATGGCTACGAACTGGTGATTATGCTAGAATGGATGAAGAGGGTTATATATTTTTAATCGATCGTGTGAAAGATATGATAAAATACAAGGGGCATAGTGTTTATCCAAGAGAAATTGAGGAAGTTTTATATGAACATCCTGCGATTCAAGAATGTGCTGTAATCGGTGTTAAAGATCCAGAAAGGGGCGAAAACATAATGGCCCATGTCATTCTTAAGAAAGAATTTAAAGATAAAATCACTGAACAAGATATAATAGAGTGGTCCAAGGAAAATATGGCCGCTTATAAATATCCAAGGATCGTGAAATTTGTACGTTATCTTCCAAAGAGCGCGGTAGGAAAAGTTTTAAGACGTATAATCAGAGATAAAGAAGCTAAAAAGGCAGAAAAAAGAGGAAGCACTTAAAATTATTTTCTATTTTTTAATAATCTTTAATAATTTACAGTTAATTCGGGAAGATAATTAAGGCTATAACATTTCAACGAATTTTATAACAACCTCTTTCAAGATTGGACTTAAATCCTTAATCCAAGCCGAACCATCTAATTTTTGATTTTCAAAATTTTTTTCAAAATTTGATAATATATCACAAATAAGAATATCCAATGAATGTAACTTATGATTTTCTGGTAATCCAGCATGAAAACTATCTATTATATTTTTTATCAATTTATCTTTAAAATCTTCATATTTATAAAATTGCCCAAATTTGAGAAAAGAAGATAAAAAACTAGAAATTGAGTTTTCAAGTTCCCTTTCAACTATTTTCCGTTTGTTAAAGCAGTAAGATTTGATCAATCTCTCTAACATTGTCCCATCGAATTTTTTTATTGTTGATAAAGTTTTGAATTTAGCTTTTTGCTTTTCACTTTTAATTTGAACTTTTGACAAGTGTAATTCATTATAATCTTTCTTGATCATGGAAGATAATCCCTCTCGTAATGTAAAGATATTAGTGTTTACTTTCTCTTTTCCTTCAAAAATTGTGTGTACCCTTAACTCATTTTTTCTTAAAAAGACATCCATATTTGTAGATTCTACTTGATTAGGATTAAAGAATATCTCATATAAAGCGCAAATTTCAATTTCACTTATATTTTTTATAAAGAATTCTCTGATATATTTATCATAATCTAAAAAGAAAAGAAAAATTGTGTCATCTATCGCACTATTGGGGTCTTCATATGTCGCCAAATTGATAAATTTCTTATAATCGAATCGAATTTTATTCGCTCGAACCCATTCAAATGCGAAATCCAACATTGTTTTGTTTTTACTAATTAGAGGTTTGTAATAATTAAGTATATCTATTATTCTATCGGGGGAAAATCCTACCGATTGATTTATTAAGAACTTAGTTATGATCTCTATATGATCAGAATTTTTAAACATGCGATTTATTCTTTTATAATTCCATAATAATCTTTCATCATCAATCTTAAACGCTTTTTTGAATTTGATCTTTTCCAATAAACTTCTCTCTTTTTCTTAATTTTTGTTATCAAGTAAGGATTTAATATTACCAAGGCTTTCATCAGAATTAGTACTCCATTTATCGAATGGATTAATTCTTGAATTTATTTCAATTATGGTCTTTTCAAAATTCTTCTTCCCATCCAAAATCAACCTTAGTTTTTTTTTAAAAAATGAAATTTCATAACATTCATTTAATTCTTCTTGTGTTGGAATTAATATTAAGCCATAACTCCTTCTGATTTGATTCTCAACTACAAATTCTTCTATATATAAAACCTCGACATTAGAACTTCTTAATTTTATTGTTCTGATGTTGGGATAAATATCTTTTTTTTCGAATAACTTTAAGGTTTCAAGTATTCGTATTTCAAAGTAATCAGGTAAAATAGCCATCAAATAGTAGGAGGGAATAGCGTTTAAAAACCTAGTTCTTAACCGATCATCAGTATCAAATGTATATAAGTTAGATTCAACAGAATCTCCATTTTTTTTTCTTTCTATTAGACCTATTGAATAATATTTTTTTTTTTCTTCCCAATATACCTTTCTTGGAGATCCTAATGAATGTTTAATTAGATTTATACCTCTTCGTAACTCTCCACTTACAAATCTGTTATAATTAAATTCAACTCCATAAATCTTTTGGTTTACATGCTTCCCTTGAATGATACTTTGATGAATATATTTATTCATTTTTTCATATAATAATTTCGGATCTTCTGTATATGGAGATCCAATGAAAGCAGAGAGATAAGTCATATTATTTTCTATTTCAAATGAAGAATTAAGACAAAGGAATGATTGCATAAAACTTTCTTGAGTCATATATTCCTGATTTGATGATAATGTCGATTCAATAAAATTAATATTCCACTTTTTTTTATCATTATAAGCCAAGCTCATAAATAAAGGTCCAAGAAACCGCATAGGTAATAGCTTTATTTGCTGGATATTATCTTCTGGTAATTTTGTTGATAGTTCAATATTTTCATATACAATATTGTCTTCTGATGAAAAGAATAATCCTAGTAATAAATCTAAGCTTTCCATTTTTTTTGTCGAATTCTTATATCAAAATGATCTTAAAACACTCTGATAAATCTTTTTAATTTAGAAAAATCTAAAAAAAGTTTTCTAGTAAAACTTTATGTCATCCTTGATAATAAATAACTATAATTCATTATTTTCAATAGTTATAGTAATTTAATATTTCAGTTAATGGTTAAATTATGAATGAACGAATTAAGAAGCTAAGAGCACAAGGTCGTGAAGCTGTTCCTTATATTTCCCTAGAACGTGCTTTGTTAGTAACAGAATTTTATAAAACTGGTGCATCAGATAAATTTTCTGCCCCAGTTGCTAGAGCAAAAGCGTTTAAGTATTTAATGGAAAATAAAAAAATCTGTATTAATGAAGGGGAATTAATTGTTGGTGAACGTGGTTCAGAACCCAAAGCAACACCTACTTATCCTGAAGTATGTTGTCACAGCTTACAAGATTTGGATATTTTAAACACTCGTAATAAAACTTCCTTTAAAGTATCTGAAGATACAAGACAAAAAACAGAAGAGATAATCATTCCATTTTGGAAAGGAAGATCTATTCGAGATAAAATCTTTTCTCAAGTTGATGTTGAATGGATTAATGCGTACGAATCAGGGATTTTTACTGAATTCATGGAACAAAGAGCCCCTGGACATACTGTGGGAGGCAAAAAAATATGGGAAAAAGGTTTTTTTGATTTTAAACAAGAAATAAAAAAAAGTATAGAGAATTTAGATTTTTTCAATGATTTCGAAGCATTTAATAAAAGAGAACAACTAAGAGCAATGAATATTGCTGCAGATGCGATAATTGCTTTTGCAGAACGACATGCTAAAGAAGCTATAAATTTGGCTTCAAAAGAATCAAACCCAATTAGAAAAAAAGAATTAGAAAAAATATCAGAAATATGTTCTTATGTTCCGGCACGAGCACCCAGAACATTTTGGGAAGCTCTTCAACATTATTGGTTCATTCATTTAGGCGTTATAACTGAGTTTAATACATGGGATTCTTTCAATCCAGGACGCTTAGATCAACACCTATATCCATTCTATGTAAAGGATATTGCTAAAGGGATATTAACAGAGGAAGAGGCGTATGAATTACTTCAATCTTTCTGGGTGAAGTTTAACAACCAGCCCGCCCCTCCTAAAGTTGGGGTTACTGCTGAAGAAAGTAATACATATACTGATTTTTGTAACATTAATATCGGTGGGCTTAAAGAGGATGGTTCTGATGGAGTAAATGAAATGTCCTATATGCTTTTAGACGTAATTGAAGAAATGAGGATTGTTCAACCAAGTAGTAATGTTCAGATTAGTAAGAAGACACCAGATAAATTTTTAAATCGAGCGCTTGAAATTATTAAAACCGGTTTTGGACAACCATCAGTTTTTAATGTTGACGCAATAGTTCAAGAATTAACTAGACAAGGTAAATCCATAACAGATGCCCGAAATGGTGGAGCAAGTGGTTGTGTTGAATCTGGTGCTTTTGGGAAAGAAGCTTATATCTTAACAGGATATTTTAATTTAGTAAAAATCCTTGAAATCACACTTCATAATGGTTTTGACCCATTAACTAAAAAGCAGATTGGATTGAAAACTGGTGATCACACATCTTTCAATAGTTTTGAGGATTTTTTTGAAGCTTATACTAAGCAAGTTAGACATTTTGCTGATATAAAAATTAAAGGAAATCAAATAGTTGAACGTATTTGGGCACAAAATCCAGCTCCTTTCCTTTCAATCTTGATCGAAGATTGTATTAAAAATGGGAAGGATTATAATGATGGCGGAGCAAAATATAATACATCTTACATTCAAGTAGTAGGAATGGGTAGTATAACAGATTGCTTAACTTCTTTAAAGTATAATGTATTTGATAAAAAAGTTATATCTATGGAAGAATTGATAAAAATCTTAAAGAATGATTTTGAAGGATTTGAAAGTATTCGTCAAAAATTAATCTATAAAACTCCTAAATACGGCAATGATAATGATTATGCTGATTCTATAACTACTCAAGTATTTGACATTGTTTATGATGCCATTAATAATCGCCCTAATACTAAAGGTGGTGTTCATCGAATTAATCTTCTTCCTACAACAGTTCATATCTATTTTGGAAAAGTTACCGGTGCCACTCCTGATGGACGTAAGGCATATACTCCACTCTCAGAGGGTATCTCGCCGGTTCAAGGAATGGATATTAATGGTCCAACTGCAGTTATTAAATCTGCGGCAAAAATAGATCATTTACGAACAGGAGGAACATTGTTGAATCAAAAATTTACACCTAATTTATTATCGAATCAAGAAGGGATAATAAAATTAGCTCATTTAATAAGAGCATATTTTCAAATGAATGGCCATCATATCCAATTTAATGTGGTCTCAGCAGATACTTTACGGACTGCTCAGAAAAGTCCAGAAAAATATGGAAATTTAATTGTGCGAGTTGCAGGATACAGCGACTATTTCATTAATTTAGGCTCCGATTTACAAGATGAAATTATAAGAAGAACAGAACATGATAAGATTTGAAAAATATCAAAATCTTCATTTTTAAAGTTTAAGAGCCTTTTTTTCATATTAGAAAATATATGTACTTATTCAGTACATAAATCTATAAATAAATATTTCTTTAATATTTATAGGTACTTGATCGATACATATAGTTGTAATAATAAAAAATTGAGTTGAAAAATAAAATGAGCAAAAAAAAATTTGAAGATATATTTAAAATTGTAGTTTTTGGAGCATCTGGAGTTGGTAAAACCAAGCTAATTGAACAAATTTCTGATAAACCTCTTCATGAAGATACTGCTCCAAAAGTAGGTGTAAATTTTTTTATTAAAAGAGTAAATGTTGATGGACACGATTATAAACTTCAGTTTTGGAATATAGTTGATGATAAAAAATTTGGATCACTTCAAAAACTATATTACACTGGTGCATCAGCAGTTTTTTTTGTATTTGATTTATCTAGACCAGAAACTTTTAATTATTATCAAACAAATTTTGAAGAAGTTTGGAATCAGATTAAATTAGATAAGTGCCCTGTGCTGTTAATTGGAAATAAACTTGATTTAGTTGAAAATCTGGAAACAATTGATAGGGAAAAATATCGTGAATTTGTTAAAAAAGAGGGTTTATTGGGATATATAGAATTAACATCCATGAATAAGATTGATGATCTAATAAATCATATTCCCATTATTATTCAAAAAGCTCTAAAGAAAAGTTATCAAGTCAAGTTTTTAGTAAATAGTAAAGAATTAGAAGATATTAAAAGATTTGCCCGACTTTCCCATCAAACACAATCTGAGTTTATTCGCACAGCAATATGGGAAAAAATAAGATTGATAGAGACTTCATCTATTATTGTGAGCTCAAATAAGAAGAAGATTAAAGAAGAAAACAAATTACGTTTAGAAGAATTAAAAAAAATTCGGCAATTGTTAGAACAACTAGAATAGTAAGAATTATTAGAAATAGACTAAATGAAAGATAAGCATCTCTAAAAGATAAAAGGAATAAGTGCCTTGCGATTCTTAGGATAATCAGGAAATGTCTTAATATACCAAAGATGGTGTGAACGAGCTCTTGGCGCAAGATTTGCGAATGTCCAAGCAGCAAAAATGAGTCCTGAGAGAGACCAAGTCATCAATGCCCAACCTGTCCATTCTATAATCTCTCCCAAATAAGTTGGGCTACTCACATATTTAAACATCCCTCCATATGGGATTTTATATGCAGTTTCTCCCGGTTTCCGTAGATTATGAATTATGAGATCTGATTGGAAATTAATAAAATATCCACAAAAGAAAATAATAACGCCTAAAATAAATATGGGATTAAATAACCAAATTATTGGATAAATGGGAGAGAAATTATAGATCCATCTTGCTTGTAAATAAGTATTAATACCATTAAAGGTAAATCCCATTAAAATAATAGAGATAGGCATCGGTTGTTTTCCACGAATTAACAATGGAAATATAAGGGTTCGCCGAAAGTAATGGAACATCCAAAGAAACAAGAATACTAGAGGAACTACTTCAATTTTACGATCACTCAAAAAATAAAATATAAAATATATAATTATGGTTGGTAATTCCATTATAAACCAACCGAGCTTGTTGTTGCTTATTGCGGGTCCCCATTTCTTATTTATGTGTTGACCATAACCAGCAGTGATAACGGATAAAACTATGAGAAAGACTACTGAGGATAAACCAAAACCTATCAATAAAGTATTAAAAATATAAAACTCATCCATTATTTTCACTTCTGTTTCATCATCTTAGATTTTAATGTTATTTATCACCTGCTTATAAAGTAGAACTCATTAGATATTTTTAACCTATTTATTCTACTTTTTAATAACTCAAGAAAAAAGTTAAGAGTCAAATTTTAAAAAATATTTTATTAAATTAATTATTTTAGTAGATTTTCTAAAGATTCCCTAAAATGAATTCTAAGAATTGGAAAATTGGAGCCTTTACTTTTCTTATATTAGGTTGTATTCAATTTATGATCTTAACTATCATCGCTATGTTATTCTATAAGGGTGGAACGTATATTGATAAATCTACCATGAATTATTTATTTTGGTATAATTATTTTAGCGATCTAGGAAGAACTTTATCCCATTCAGGTGTCCCAAATATGATATCTTACATACTATTTACAGTTACTTTAGCTTTATGGGGCATATCTCAATTCCCATTTTACATCGCATTTCCGAGCTTATTTGAAAATTCTAAAAGATTAAAAAAGCTTAGTATAATTGGATCTGTGTTTGGTATCTTTACTGGAATTTGTTATATAGGAATTGCATTCACTCCTTCGGATATTTTAAGTTTTATACATGATTTATTTGTTGTTCTAGGATTTGGTTCTATTTTTTTATGTCTAATATTAATTTCATATACGATATTTCAGGATAAAAACTATCCTAACTTCTATGCTAAAATATTAGCTATTTCTGCTATAATTTTAAGTGTATATTACCTAAGTTTTTTCTTAGTACAAACTGGTAACAATTCAATTAGATTGCTTGTAGCAGCAACAGGACAAAAAATAATGATATATACACTTCTTATATGCAGCATTATTCAAGGATATGGAGCTTTAAAGCAAAAGGCTTCATGAATCAATTATACCGATAAATTTTTAACTATTCGCCTTTTATAAAAACAAGATGAACAGAGATAATCAACTAATAAAATTACTTCAAGCTGGTTCTCTCCGTGGAATTATATTTGATTTTGACGGAACTCTACTTGATATCAGAGAAATACTTGAAAAATCAATTGAAGAAGTATTACTCGAAAAAAAAGTTAATGTTGATATGGAAACTACCATTCAAGAAATAGGTGCGTTATTAGAAACAATCCAAGGATATCCATTACCGAAGGTGTTGCTTGAATCATATGAGATATTTAATCATATAACTGCTCTTAATGGTTTAACCTACTTTAAAAAATTAAGAATTGCAGTAAAGATTTTTGGTACTTATCTTAAGTATGCAAAAGAAGCTTCTTTCTTTCCAGCGGTGAAACCTCTTTTAGAAAAACTTGGCAAATCTAGTGATCTGTTCATAGTTTCTCATAATAAAACAGAAACTATTATGGAACATCTAAAAAAAGAGGGTTTTAATGGTGATTTTTTTAAAGGAGTTTATGGAAGTGATAAAATACCTGTTCAAAAACCTGATCCTTTAGCACTTCAACCCACTTTAGAAAATTATGAAAAACGTCGTAGAGACGAATTCTTAATGATAGGCGATATGCCCTCAGATATTACTGCAGGTCGAGAAGCTGGATTTTGGACGATAGGTGTCGCAAGTGGAGTTAGTAAAAATGATATTTTAAAAGAGTATAAGCCTGACTTATTAATTGATTCTTTAGATGCATTATTGAAAATGCTACAAATTTAATTCTTTTTTCTGGATCCTTTATCTGCATTCATATTATTGTGGATATTACTACAACAATATTAAGTTTGAATACAGCAAAACTGTAAATCTCTTTAAATATATTATAATTCTTTATGTATTTGAACAATGAGAGCAATTAATTTGCCAAGAAATAAAAAAATGATTCTAATTATTTATGCAATTATAGCCACTATAGCAATTGCATTTCTATTTTTCAATTTGGATATATTTTATGTCTCTCATGCTAGTTCGGGGATGTTACCAATTATAACTTACGAAACATATTCTAGCATTGAAACATCATTTCTGTTTATACTTATTGCTTTAATTGGAATTAGTTCATATGTCTATTTGACAAAGAGGCTACAAAGACTAGAATCCCTTCGGATTTTATTTATATCCTTATTAAGTCTCATTTCAATTATTTTTCTATTGTTATTAGCTGTAAATCCTCATTTTCTAATAATATTACCTAGGGGAAATGCCCCTACTAGAATAATCGAGATATTTCCTGGTTTAATAATTATCATAATTCTCTTTATTGCATTTTTTGTAAATACTCTTTATATTATTCAAAAAGAAGGATATTTATCCAAATATTTTATAGCATTAGCTTTATTTGTTGGAGCTTTATTAATGAGCCATGCTATTCATGAATCCGGACATGCATTATTTACAGTTTTAAGTGGTGGTCAAGTTATTGAATTTTATCCACTTCCAATATTCCAAGATGGGTATTTAAGAACTGGTTATGTGTCATATCAGAATGTTCCTTCATTTTTAATTCCATTAGTTTATTTAGGAGGTGAAATTTTACAGTGGGTTATGATTCCTATAATTTTAGTTATTTTATTCCGAGTTAGAATACCAAGAATAATTACTGTATTTCTAACATTTTTATTAGCAATATCATGGTTAGATTTTCCGCTTTATGTAATAAATAATTCACTTGGTTTACCTCATTGGTTTGTAATAGGATGTGCTCATGGTGACGTTATTCAATTCACTATTCTAACAGCTTTTCCTTTATGGGCAATGCTCATCTTTGCATTTTTACAACTGGCTGTAGGGATCA
>JBHLKB010000062.1:0-9879 GCA_048887205.1 Candidatus Hodarchaeota archaeon | reverse complement strand
AGATTATTTATTTAAATTAATATCAACTTCATTTAATAAAACTGTATAAAATTGGCAGAGTATTTTCAAAACTGTTATATCTATTTTATCCACATCATCATTAACCGAATGAATATAATTATAAGAGCTTTTATCTCCATTGCCAAGTCCTTTGAATCTCTTACTTAGAAGAAATATCCCATCGCTATATGTGCCAATATAAACTCTTCGTGTCTTCTCTAAACTCATTATCTCCCTATTTTCTAAAATATACTTATCAGATTTAAAATATTTTTTATTAAGGAGACCATGGTCCCACAAATTTATTGTTTTAGCAATAGAGTCAAAGTTGATTATAAAAGTTTTATCTCTATCATGATCTTTTATAATTCTATAGAAATTTCTTATTCCCATAGTGCCAGATTCTTCTGCACCTGTAAAAACAAAACATAAATTATAATTTTTAAGTCTATTTTCTGAATTCGAATAATAATTTAGCAGTTCTAAAACACATGATACTCCAGAGGCATTATCTATTGCCCCTTTAGATTTGTTATTTGTAGTATTAAGTAAGATCATAATAGTGGCTCCACAATTAATAACTAATATTATAATGGCAAATATATGTAATAATAGAAAAGATTGTGGAAAGAAAAAAGAGTTAAGTAAATTAATTAAGAGACTTAAAGGAAAAGAGATAATCCATATATAATATAATCGGATTCGAGCTTTTATTGAGAGTGCTTGTCCTTTTGAATCTAAGTGTGAAAAGAGAAAAATATTACTGTTTAAAATTTTATTTTTAGGTTGAGATGATACTTTTACAAATATATTTTGAGAATAAAATTTTCGTCCTATTCTAATATTCTCTGGATTTCTAGTAAGGATAATTAGAACCGACATCCCTATGAGAATTATAGCCAAATTAGCTATTGTAAATACCACTTGAATATTTAAAAACAAGACTGTAAGAAGCCAACTTAGCAACGATAAAGATATTTTTGGATAAACTCGTGAATAGAAAGTACTAAATGAAAATTCTTGAATCATTGGAGTAAGATTTAGATCTTCGATTTTCTTTTTAGCAATGTTGAAACTTTTTTTCTCAAATTCAGTTCCAGATAATCTTGGAAACGAAAACTCTTCTAAATTTATGGATATACGCTTTTCGTCAATCATACTAAAATAGATTAATTTATCATTTAAGATAAGCCCCTTCCTTCGCAGAGCTTACAATTTTTCTATAAATGTCCAAATAACCACTTTCAATCTTTTGTTCAGGTTTTTCCCATTCACCTAATCTTTTATCGATTTCATCCTGTGGGATTAATAAATCTAATTTACGATTTTCAATATCTATTTCTATTATATCTCCATCTTGAACAATTGAAATTGGTCCTCCTTCATATGCTTCAGGGCATACATGTCCTATACAAGGTCCCCTTGTGGCTCCAGAATACCTTCCATCAGTTATCATTGCTATTGAATCACCCAATCCCATACCAACTAAAATTGCTGCTGGAATTGATAATTCTCTCATCCCTGGAGACCCTTTAGGTCCTTCATAGCGGATAACTAATACATCTCCTTTTTTTACTTTATTAGAAAACAAAGCTTCACGTAAGTCTTCTTCACACTCAAACACTTTCGCAGTGCCCTTATGATATTTCATTTTTGGATCCATCGCACTATGTTTTATAATCGCGCCTTCAGGTGCTAAACTTCCCTTTAATATAGCAATCCCCCCCTCACTCGAAATTGGATCTCTTAAATTTCTTATAATTTGATAATCAACAAATTCTATCTTTTCAAGATAATCTTTAAGTTCTAAACCGAATACAGTTTTTGTAGATAAGTTTAAGAGACTTGATAATTTTTTCATTAGAACTTTAACACCTCCAGCTTCATGAAATTCTGAAAGATTATATTCCGAAGCAGGTTTGAATTTAGCTAAAAGAGGGACAGATTTGCTAATTCTATCAAAATCAAAATGGTTTAAATTACCACCTATCTCATGTGATAATGCACATAAATGTAATATCATGTTAGATGATCCCCCAAATGATAATGCTACTTTGATGGCGTTTTCAATGGAATCATCTGTAATTAAATCTGAAGCTGTTATGTTCTTTTCAATTAAATCTAATATTGTTTTACCTGTGTTTTTACATAATATTTTTCTTTCATCATCGACCGCACTCAATGTTGCACAATCTGGTAAAGAAAGCCCCATTGCTTCTATGATGCATGCCATAGTATTTGCAGTGCCCATCATATTACATGCTCCAGGAGAACAACATGTTTCTGATTCAATTAGGAATAACTCTTCTTTTGATATCAAATTAGCATTATATTTACCAATTGCTTCTTTAATATCTGATGTTACGTAAGTTTTTCCCTTAAGTGGTCCATCTTGAAAGGTTTTTGGTAACATTATCCCTCCAGTTAGAAAGATTGTAGGGATATTGCATCTAGCTGCTGCTAAAAGCATTCCAGGTATTATCTTATCGCATGAACATAACATTATCATTCCATCGAAATTATATGCTTTTATTGTGCACTCGACAGAGGCGGCAATAATCTCTCGAGAAGGTAGAACATATTTTGAGAAATTTCCAGAATTAGCAATACCATCACAAATTGCTATAGTATTAAATTCCATAGGAGTACCACCAGCCTCTTCAATACCTTCTTTAACGAATTCAGCTAGTTTTCTTAGGTGAATATGCCCGGGATTAATATTATTCCATGAATTTACAATTGCAATTTTTGGTTTCTTTAAATCATCATAAGAATAACCACAGCCATGATATAAGGCTCTTTCATATGCCTTACTTGGATCTAATTCTTTTCTGTAGGATGACATTGAAATATATAAAAGTAATTAATTAATGAAATTTCCTATAATAATTCGATTCCCGACGAACCAATTAAATATTTATATATTCCAGAATCAAATTATATTTATTCTAAATATTATTTTTCATTGGATTTTTATCCATACACGGAACTCCAAATTGACAGAAAGCACATCCTACTGGATAGGAGGGGTGTCTTAACCTCCAATCTACACGACGCCTATGAGGTTTTAAAATTGATCCAATACGCTCAATATTTATTTTTGCTACTTTTCGCACATATTCACGACATTTATCTTTATCATGCCCATTTTCATTAATGGCTTTAGCAGGACACCTCTCTTCACATTTTCTACAGGTAGATTTTGCATAAAACAAACAATTTCCGTAATGATCATCATTCTCTCTTTTTGTGACATTGAGAGGGGCATTGGTCAAGACAGAAGCTAACCTAATATTACAACCTACCTCAGTAATTAATCCTTCATGTAAACTAAATGTGCCTAATCCCGCAGCAAAAGCATTATGGCGTTCTGACCAATTAGAATAAATTTTTTGTGCTACAATAGTGCTGACGAACTCGGATAACATTCCTGCTATTGTTATGTAACCATTATTATGAAAAAAATCAATTACTTCTCTACATACTGCTTTTTTAAAAGGATTAGCATAATTTCTACCTACAGCATAAATTTCAGCAGGGACAACTAATTCTGATGTTCTTTTTATTTTTATACTTTCATCTCGAATTTTGTTAACATAAGGAAAAACTATAGAAATAACTCGTAATTTTGAAGCCTTTATTTCTCTCTGGCCTTCTTTTAGCCATAATTCAAGAGGAGTTAAATGTTCTGGCCCAACAACCTTCTTGAATTCCTTAAATATTGGATCATCTCCTCGAGCTACCCCAATTATGGGATCATCGAAAATTCTACTCGGACCATAATTCTCATGAAGTCGATTAAGCTCACTTGTTTCAAAAAACGATTCAAGATGTTCAATTAATTTATTATTCAATAGAAATTTCACTTGACACTATTTTAGATAAAAATTTTTACCAATGGAGATTTTATAAATTTAATTAATTATTCTAAATTTGAATATTTTATGTTAAAAGTTGGTATTATTGGGACTGGTGTCATCTTTGACCTAAATATATTAGGATATTTAAATCGGGATGATGTTCAAATCACTTGCTTATGTAATAGAACTGTTGGAAAGGCTAAGCAAAAAATTGAAAAATTTAGTTTAAATAAAGATATTCCATTATATTCTGATTATAAGGAAATGATAGAAAAGGAGGATTTGGATATTGTAGAGATACTTTTACCACATCATCTTCATGCTGATGCAACTATTTATGCTGCTCAGAGAGGAATAAAAGGAATTTCAGTTCAAAAACCTATGGCTTTATCTTTAGAAGAAGCTGATAATATGGTTGATGCATGTGAAAAATCAGGATCAATTCTTTCGATTTATGAGAATTTTATTTTCGCACCTCATATATTGAAAGCAAAGGAATTATTAGATAAGGATTACATTGGAGATCCTTCCTCTATTCGAATTAAGACGGCAATAGGAAGTAAAGGCGGTTGGGAAATTCCACCTAGTGCAAAAGAATGGAGAAAAGATCCAAAAAAGATAGGAGGTGCAGAAAAAGGATCTCCCATTTTATTAGATAATGGATGGCATGCTTTTTCTTTAGCTAAGTGGTTTTTCAATGAAGAGATTGAAAAAGTATTCGCATGGACAGATAAATATCAAGGTTTAGATGCTCCTGCGTATGTAATGTTTAAGTATAAACAACACAAAGAGCATGTTGTTCCACAATATGGTAATATGGAATTTACATTGATACCAGAAATGGATTTTTCAGACTCAAAATACTATCCTGTTGATGAATTTATTGAAATCATAGCCAGTCGCGGGATAATGAAGATAAACCAAGGTACATCTATAGGAAACAAAATATCACAATCTGAAATTTTTCCTCCTATCGTTATCATAAGAGATGGTAAAGTTGAAACCTACACAGATTTCGAAAAAGATTGGAAATTCAGTTTTATAAATGCGACTAATTTTTTTATAGATGCTGTAAGAAATGATAGAGATCCAATACTGTCAGGTAAACAAGCAAGATCCATATTAAAATTTAATCTTGCTGCAATTAAATCAGTTGAGCAAGGAAAAGAAATAATTTTAGATAAAATTAATTAATCTTATATTAATTCCTTATCATATTTCAATTCTTTATGAATTAAACCTTGTTTTACCCCTTTTCTTAAATCTTTTCTTATCCTAGTAAAATACTTATGTAAACCGGCACCGCTAACGCCTTTAGGCGCTTCAACTAAGCAGGATCCATTTTTCTCGTTTTCAGCGGTAATTTCTTCCCAATTAACAATTCGTTTTTGCTGATCTGAGATGTGTGCCATTTTAGCAAAAATAGAAAGATTTTTTCCTTGCTCACCATTATAAATAGGTTCACCTCCACTCTTCATAACTTCTATAAAATGTTCAGTTGAGTTTATAAATGAATATCTCCAATTTCTTGGTAACTCATTTCCATATGGTTTTATTTCTTCATCAGTATATACTATAATTGGAGGGAACTGGGAGCTCTTTGAAATAAAATTGCCTGCGGCTGTACATTGATTTATCCACATTAATCCTTTTGTACCAGAGATTTCAATATATTCATCACATATATAGTAGTTACTTGGGTAATATAGATTTGGAGCTAAAGTAATTTCCATAGTACCAAATTTAGGAGGATCATCAATACTTCTGCTAGGGTATTTCCAAAATATATAACTCGGTCCATCCAGAACTGCAGCAAAATAATCAATCCAGCCATATAGTTTTTCAACTTGCTGTTGATTCATTAACCAGAGGGCCATTGAAAATTTATGAATACCATCATCGTAAACCCATGGCCCTCCACCAGAAATACCAAAATTTTGACGCCAACCAGTTGATTTAAGATCTCTTGGCATACTGGGTCCTCCAGCCATTATTGAGTTAATTCTAAAACTTAAGAAATCTCCTATAATTCCATTATCCAATAATTCCTTAGCTTTTAAGTATATAGGATAAAATCGAAAATTCTCGTATACTTTTAATTTAACTTCCTCTTCTTCACAAATCTTTATCATCCTTTCACAGTCTGTTATTGTGTGTGCCATTGGCTTCTGAACCGAAATACCTGGGACTCCAGCTTTAGCACAATATTCTGTCATTGATCCATGAAGATGATGTGGAGTTAAAATTTCAACTATATCCAAATCTTCACTATCAACCATTTGACGATAATCTGGATAAACCTTCAAAGTTCTCAAGCCCCATTGTTCTAATTTATCTCCGGCCTTTTTAATATCAGTATCAGATACCGCAACAATTTCCGCATCTTGTGAATGGAGATATCCTAGAACATTTAAACTTGCGATGTCGCCACAACCTATTATTCCAACTCTAAGCATAATTCCAAAATCAGCAAATGTATCTATTACTCTATTAAATTGACTCAAAATTATAAATCTTTATAAAATTTTCTACATAATATTAAAAAATGTATTTTAAATAGGTTTACTGTAAACAAAACAGTGATATTATAGAAAAAATCATGAAAGCTATATTAATTATTTTTGATACATTAAATAGGCGTTTTTTACCTCCCTATGGAAATGATTGGGTTCATGCACCGAATTTTAAAAGGTTGGCTGAAAAGACCGTGATTTTTGATAATCATTATAGTGGTAGTTTAATGTGTATTCCTGCGAGAAGAGAGCTTCATACAGGAAGATATAATTTTCTACATAGAAGTTGGGGTCCTTTAGAACCTTTTGACGATTCAATGCCAAAAATATTGAAGGAAAAGGGAATATATACACATCTAGTCAGTGATCATTATCATTATTGGGAAGTGGGAGGTGCAACATATCATACACAATATAATACATGGGAAATTATTAGAGGACATGAAGGAGACCCTTGGAAGGGTGAAGTTAAAGATCCAGAGATTCCTGATCATGTTTTCAACATGAGAGAAAAAGAAGCGCCTCATTGGCGTCAAGACTGGATAAATAGGAAATATATGCAAAAAGAAGAAGATATGCCCCAAACAAGAACATTCATAAAAGCAATAGAGTTTATTAAAAGAAATCAAGAGGAAGATAACTGGTTTTTGCATTTAGAAACATTTGATCCCCACGAACCATTTTATACACCAAAAAAGTATAAACAATTATATAAACATGATTATACTGGACCACACTTTGATTGGCCTAACTATTCTATAGTAACTGAACCTGTTGATCAAGTGGAGCATTGTCGTAATGAGTATGCTGCATCAATAAGTATGTGTGATTACTATTTAGGGAAGGTATTTGATCTGATGGACGATAAGGATATGTGGAAGGATACTATGTTAATTGTTACAACTGATCATGGGTTCTTATTAGGGGAAAAGGAATGGTGGGGCAAATCAGTTACACCAATCTATAATGAAATTGCGCAAATCCCCCTGTTTATTTGGGATCCTCGAGTTAGAAAAAAGAACGAAAGAAGAAGAGCTCTAACTCAAACTATAGATTTAGCGCCAACTTTCCTTGAGTTCTTTGGAATTGGGCGCCCAAAAGATATGCAAGGTAAAGTTTTAAAAGAAATAATTGAGTCTGATACCAAATTAAGAGAGGTAGCACTTTTTGGCATTCATGGAGCTCATGTAAACATAACAGATGGGCAATATGTATATATGCGAGGCCCTAAGAATCCAATAAATAAGCCCCTTTATAATTATACTCTTTTTCCTACGCATATGAGGGAATTTTTTTCTATTCACGCACTAAAAACTATTGAACTTAGTGATCCATTCTCCTTTACTAAAGATTGTAAAATCTTAAAAATTTCAGCACGCCATCGATATGGAAATCCCTATATATATGGTAGTCTTCTTTTTGATCTCGTACATGATCAGCGACAAGAAAATCCAATTTATGATTCTAATATTGAAAAAAGAATGATACTTCTCTTAAGAGAAGAAATGAAGAAAAATGATGCTCCGTTAGAGCAATATGAACGTTTTGGAATTCCCTATGATGGCGAAATAACTAGTGAGCATTTTGATTTAGAAGAAAAACGCTCAGGGATTAAAGAAATAATTGGTAATACTCAAATAACATGGAAGAATAAAGGTAAAAGCATGTATTATTACATATTAAATTTTCTCCCTAAACCAGCTCATAAAAAATTGAATTCAGAAATTGAACGAGTAGTAAATAATAAAAAACTCAATGAAATAGACGAACTTTTCTTAATTGAATTAGTTGATAAATTTATACCAAAGAGTTATAGAAACAATATTGAAACAATGTTTACCGTTATAAAAAGAAAAGCTAAATAACATAAAATTATATTTTTATCAATTATAATACATAAGGATTTAGTTATCTAAGCTATAATTGATAACAAAATTAAAAAGCTAAAAAATGAAACCTTTTTCATTATTAATAAAACCTGCTTCAGCTGATTGTAATCTAAGATGTGAATACTGTTTTTATATAGATCATCTTGAAAAGGTAAAGAATACTCCTCGAATGTCAGAGGAAGTTTTAGATAAAACGATTGCGAGCTATATGCAGACAAATCAAAATAATAATTATGCGTTTGGGTGGCAAGGAGGAGAACCTATGATGATGGGTTTGAAATTCTTTCAAAGAGCCATAGAACTTCAAAAACGCTATGCACCTCCCGAAGCTGTTATAAGTAATGGACTCCAAACAAATGCTACTCTTATTACCAAAGATTTTGCACAATTTTTCGGTGAATATAAATTTCTGCTTGGAGTGAGCCTTGATGGACCCGCGTATTTACATGACTATTATAGGAAAACTATTGGTAAAAAATCGACTCATAACTTAGTTATGCGAGGTATTGAGTATTTGAGGCAGAATAAAGTTGAATTCAACATTTTAATTCTCGTAAACAATGAAAATGTAAGGAAACCTAATGATTTATACTATTATTTACGAGATCAAGGCTTTAATTATCATCAATATATCCCATGTGTTGAAGTTGATGATAATTATAATCCGAAATCATTTTCAATAACAGGAGAAGAATGGGGGGATTTTCTCTGCGACATATTTGATCAATGGATAAAAGAAGACATAAATCGAATTTCTATACGTCTCTTTGATTCAATTTTGGAGTATTTAATATATGGACGTTATAATGTATGTCATATGGGAAAAGATTGCTGCCAATATTTTGTAGTTGAATATGATGGAAGTATTTATTCTTGTGATTTTTTTGTTCAAGAAGATCTATTGCTAGGAAATATACTTCTAGATAAATGGGAAGATATTCTTAAATCTCCAATTTATATTAGATTTGGCCAGGAAAAATCTAAATGGCATAAGAACTGTGATTCATGTCATTTCATTAATCTATGCCATGGAGATTGCCAAAAATTCCGTATTGGAAGTTTTCAAAACTCAAAAATGTTAAGTGTTTTATGTAAAGGCTGGAAAAAATTTTTTACACACACACTACCGCGATTTAAAATTTTAGCAGATAAAATAAGAAGTGGAAATGAAATTACATCAAGAATTCAAATTAAATCAAAGAAAATTAGTCGTAATTCACCATGCCCTTGCGGGAGTGGAAAGAAATATAAAAATTGCTGTATGAGATGACCGTTTAATAGATTGATTTAAATATTAATTTCAAAACCATTTTCAGTAATAATGTTATGATACCATTGATCACTTTTTTTCCATATTCGCTCTAGAGTTTCATAGTTCACTCGGATTACTCCACAACGTTTGGAATATCCTTCAATCCATTCGAAATTATCCATCAATGACCAAACAAAATATCCTCTTAATTTCACACCCTTATTTATAGCTCTATGAGCAGCTTCAAGATATCATTTTAAGTAGTTTAGTCTATCTTCATCCTGTACCACATTATTTATGATTTTTTTGTCTTTACAAGCCATTCAATTTTCAGTAATATAAAGCTTTCAAAACTAAATTTTTCA
>JBHLKB010000061.1:0-9982 GCA_048887205.1 Candidatus Hodarchaeota archaeon | reverse complement strand
GACATTAAACAATTTATTGGTGGACTTGGAATAAATACTAAATTTGCTGCTAAATTGATTAAACCTCATATTGATCCCTTATCTCCTGAAAATTATCTCATAATTGGTGTAGGCCCTTTAGTAGGCACAATAACCCCCGGATCTTCCCGAACTGTAGGTACAAGTAAATTTCCAGCAACAGGGGCAATTGCTTATTCATGTGGTAGCATGAGTTTTGGATTCCAGTTAAAACATGCAGGATTCGACCATATAATAATCTCAGGTAAAGCAGATAAACCAGTTTATTTATTAATATTAGATGATACCATTGATTTAATAGACGCAAAAGAAATCTGGGGCCAGGACATAGTAGAATCAACTCATTTCTTACAAAAAAAGCATAATGATTGTGGAGTAATTGCAATTGGACAAGCGGGTGAAAATTTGGTAAGAAGTTCCTTAGCTTTAATCGATAGAACATCAACATTTGGGCGAGGAGGACTTGGAGCAGTTATGGGTTCTAAAAACCTTAAAGCAATTGCAGTAAAAGGAACTCTAGGAGTCTCGATTGCTAATCCAAAAGAATTTAATGAATTATTTAGTAAGCTTTTAGAGCGCATTAAAAATTATCCCCAAAGAGAATCGTGGCATCAGTTAGGAATGATGAGAAGTCTTCCAGTTGGTATGCTGCTAATAGGTTCAGGCCAAAAAAAAAAAGCTAGACAATGTAATGAACGAATTTACCTTAGGAAGTTAAAGAAACGACGTTTAGCTTGTCCTTCTTGTCCGATGGGTGATAAAGATATTCTCGAACTCCAAGAAGGAAGTAATTCTGGATTAATAAATTATACATCTTCCATCATTAATCCTTCTTTGATGTTTACACTTGAAGATTTAATAAATTTTGATGAAGCTATTAAAGGATATGACATTGCGAATAGATATGGGTTAGATTCATTAACAATTACTTCTTTGTTGAAATTTTGTACTATTTTATATGAGAAAGGTATTTTAACGAAAGAAAATACAGGAATAGAATGGAAAACAGATTATAATACATTAATTAAACTTATAGAAATAATCACATATAGGAAAGAATTTGGAAATCTCCTAGCTGATGGATGGAAGAAATTGGCAGAAGCTTATGATTCAATTGAAAAGGAAATGCTTACTGTTAAAGGTTTAGATATCATATTTGAACCACGACTTTTACGCCTTGGTACTATGGAATTTGAACAAGTTGTTAATCCTAAAGGCGCTCATGTTGCATCTGGAGGTTCTCCAACTTATTTAGGTGCTGGAAGTTCAATAGAAAAATTTAATATTCATTTTTCAAGAATGGGTATTCCTAAATCTGCGGTTGCTAGAATATTCTCCCCCCCAATAAAAGAGATGGTAGTAAATATAGGAAGATTAACAAGATACTCAGAAGATTGGTATACTGTTTTAACTTCATTAGGACTCTGTGCAAGAGCTCAAATGAATCGTTTTTACGGATTAGAATCAGCTACAGATTTCTTTAATGCAGTAACAGGATTCGATATGAAATCTGAGGATTTACATATAGCAGCTGAAAGATCTTGGAATTTACTTAAAATTTTAAATATGAAAGTAGGTTTTTCTCGAAAAGATGATAAATTCCCAGAAGAATGGTTTAAACCATTGAATTTTGGGGATACAGAGCTTTTCTTCCGAGATTTTTTCGGAGAAACAATAGTAACTCCTGAAATTGCCAATCAACTACTTGATGGTTATTATGATGAACGTGGATGGGACAAAATAACTGGCATTCCAACTCAAGCAAAAATAAGAGAATTAGATTTAGAGAAATTTTTTTAATATGAAAATAATGCATAATATTTATATAACCTTCAAGATGAATTTATAAATTAATTAAAAAGATATAGATAATTCTCAAACTATATATTTTTGATAAAAGAATTTTAAATATTTAATAATAAAAGGATAAGTGATGAATGAAAATCGAATTTTATTAACTACTCCAATCTATCCTTATCCCACTTTACCAGCGAATGACTCCCTTACTGATGCAACAGGTCAACGTTTTACTCATGGTGATGAGATTTTTACAATTATTTCTCATACACATTGCTTTGGAAATCATATTTTGGCACAAAATATTAATGTCCCTTCTGTTTTACTCGAATACCCTAGATGGGAGCATTTTATAAAAGAGGTTGATAAGGGTTATGACTATATTGGAATTAGTTGCTTCCCAGTACATTTAGATAATGTATTAAAGATGTGTAATTATATCCGAGAAAATTCACCTGAAACTGCAATTCTTATAGGATCCTACGGAGCACAAGCATTTAAAGCAAAATATGATGAAGAAACTCAAAAGAAATATGTGGATTACGCAGTAAAGGGTGAAGGGGTAAAATTTCTTCGTGAATTGCTCGGAGAAGACACAAATCGACCTATCGAACAAAAACTCATG
This sequence comes from Candidatus Hodarchaeota archaeon, assembly GCA_048887205.1. Lineage (GTDB taxonomy): Archaea > Asgardarchaeota > Lokiarchaeia > Sigyniarchaeales > SOKP01 > Loki-b32. The sequence continues at coordinate 7,542 of JBHLKB010000061.1, read as the reverse complement.
CCAAAATGTGGTGGTTCTCTTTGGTTTGTCGATAAATATCCGAGAGGTACTATTGGCTTTTTAGTATCGGGTTTAGGATGTCCTGGTGCTTGTGATTTTTGTTCTACTACCGAAATGTTTGGTTATAAACGAATACAATTACTTTCGCCAGAGGAATTAGTAAAGCATATGCATTTATATCATAAATACTTCCCAGATATATCTCAAATATTTGTTATTGAAGAAGATCACTTTCGTCATCCCGAATATCTAATAAAAACTAAGGAATACTGGGAAAGCAATCCTAAAGTCGTGGAATCCTTAGATTGGTTTGCATTTGGTTCAGTGGATTATATTTGGAATTTTGCTGATAAATATGGATGGGATGCTATAGCCGAAATCGGAATTGGTGCGATTTTTATAGGTGTAGAATCTAAATTTGCTGGAGAACATGGTTATACTAAAGTAAAAGAAGCAGATGCTCGAGAAGTATTTAATAATCTTCATAATATGGGAATTCGTACTATTGGTGCTTGGATTTGCGGCTGGGATTTTCATGATCATTCAAACATTTATGAGGATCTCAATTATTTTATTGCATGTTATCCGACCTATGAGCAATTAACACGATTATCTCCGTTCCCTGGAACAGCATTATATAATAAAATGAAAAAATGTGGACGTTTAAGAGATGTTCCATGGGAAGATGTACATTTCTGGAGTGGTTCACAAGAAAATGTGGCATTAGAAATCCATGAAACACTGAATCTGACTGAGTATGGATACGATTTAATCTATAAAACGTGGGGACCTTCTATCCTTAGAAAATTTGATGTAACTTTAAGAGGGTACGAATATTGCGTGAATTCTGATAATCCAATAATGCGGGATCATAAATCTAAGTTCTTTAAACGACAGGCTGCAGTACTTCAGAGCATGTGTGGTGCGATGGATCGCTTTGCACCTAATGGTGTTGTAAGAAGGAGGGTTCGAAAAATTGATCAAAAGTACCGTGAGTTGATCGGTGAACCTACAGCAATCCAACAAGTATTATCACGTAGTATGGAAAAACGAGCAAAGAAATTTAAGATTCAAAACTTCTTGGATCCAGTTAATCGATATCCGAAAGAAGAACCAGCAAAAAGATATCTATATCTTAAAAATAAAAAACTTATGGAAGGCGATGTTCCTTATAAAACTGAATTGTTATCAAAACGCCCTTTTGATCTGAGATGGAACAAATTCAAATTTAAAAACCGGTCAAGTATTCTGAGCTTTATATCTAAATTAAAATCCAATAAAGGCGACAGTGGATTGGATAAACATATTATAAAAGGATTAAAGAAACAGACTATAGCATCTGCATTTTAAACTTATTTAAAAAATTTTAATACTTTTCAGACACCTAAATGAGATCAAGGATAACTTATTCACCAGGGAATACATCTATAAAAAAAATTCCTAAAGATTATTTCCCAGAAGGATGCGGTTTCTGGTTTGAATTACAAGACGGTTTAGATGCCAGTAAAAAAATGTTTTTTAGGGATAGCAAGCATGGTAATGGAATTCCTGAAAGAAATATTGTTTTTATTCATGGTAATCCCGAAAATTCTTATACATATAGGAAAGTCATAAAAAATGTTATCGATTACGCTAAAAAACCATTTAGAATCATTTCAATGGATCATATTGGGTTTGGTTTATCAGATCAAGCCACTTATGAAATGGTATGCATGGATCATGCTAATAATTTATTACAACTCATAAATTTCTTGGATTTGAGAAATGTAACTCTTATAGTGCATGATTGGGGAGGACCTATAGGTATTGGTGCGTTCTTGAAAGTTCCTAAACGAGTTTCTAATCTGGTGATATTGAATAGTACTGTATTTCCAATGCCACAGACTGGTATAACTTTTCAAAATTATCCTGGTTCAAGGGCAAATTGGGCTAGAGCACCAAATATAATTCCTAACAGATTATGGGGTGCTTTTGTGGCTTTTTCGATTTATTGTAAACCAATGAATCAAACAAAATTATTCATAAATATGGTCTTTTCAATTTTAGCAAAAGAATTAGGTATCTATAGAAAAAATGAGAAAATTGCTCAAAAGATTTTCAGAAAACAGTTTAAATCGACATTAAATACATTGAGCTCGAAGCGTTTAGTACGTCAAACCTCGGTATGGGGATACGGAAACACATATTTTGAACCTCATCTTGGAAAACGTGACACTTCTTCTTTTTATCGCTTCATTCAGGATAAAATTAGTGAACTTTGGGGGTTGCGTGGCCAAAATATTGGTGTTAGTGCAATCTGTGGTCTTTGGGATCCTTTAGCTAAATCTGAAGTAATTAAGCAATGGGTAGCTTATCTACCTCAGCTTAAAGGGCATATCAAAATTTTTAAAGATAATGGCCATTTTATTCAAGAATCTAAACCAAGAGAAATTGCTAATGAAATTATTAATGTTGCAGGATTAGTTTAAATTTTTAATTAAATTTGCACATTTATATTAAGATTATTATAGAATAATTTGTTTAATTTTCATGAAATTATCTCCTAAATTAATTTATAAAGAATATAAAGATGGAAATTTAGAAAAACAATCTGCTATAAATCAATTATTAACATTAATCAATAATTCAGATGATGCTGATTTAAGAGTAGAAAGTATTGAAATTTTAATAAAAATTGGTACAAATAATGAACAAGTTTTTAAATTATTTGAAAATCTTTTAATATCTGATTCACATGAAAAAGTAAGAAACATTGCAATAAAAGCTATTAAAAACAGTTATATCGAAAAAGCATTTAATCCAATGAGGTGGGCTCTTCAAAATGAAACATCTATAATCTGCCTTATTACAATAGTCTCTACTTTAGGTGGAATACAAAACGAAAAAGCTAAATCATTCTTAATTGATAAGATTAAAAATATTGATATTTATGAGTTTAATGAAAGTCTTCAAGATCTATTTAAGACTAGAGAAATCGATAATTTCAGAAATGAAAAACTTTCAGATATATTAAATAATTATTTTGTTATTAAGTATTTCAAAAAGGAATTTAAAGACATAAATTACCAAGTAAAAGATGGCTTGGTTATATCATTAGATTTATCAGGGATTAGTAATCAGGTATTTGGTTGGAAAATTTTAAGGGAGTTACCTGCATTTATTGGAGTTCTAAAGTACCTTAGAAAGTTAGACTTAAAAATCAATAGAATAGTAAAATTACCTAAAAATATTAGTAATCTTGATTATCTTAAATATTTAGATATTAGTAATAATAATCTCAAGAAATTACCAGAAGATATTTGCCTTTTAAATTCACTAGAGTTCTTAAATCTAAAATATAACAAAATAGTAGAGATTCCCACATCTATTGGTAAATTAAAGAACTTAAAGACTTTAGACTTAAGACATAACAACCTGAAAACTCTTCCTAATGAAATTTATAATTTAAAATCGTTAAAAATTCTGGATCTGCATGGAAATCAGTTAAGAAATTTACCAATATCAATAAAAGGACTAAGATCTTTAAATAATTTAGAGTTGGGGTTAAATAATATTAAGGAACTTCCAGAGTGGATTATAAATCTTCAATCTCTAAAGAAACTAGGCATAGGGGGTAATAAAATATCAATCAATTTTTCTCTCTTGAGTAATCTGACATCACTTAACGAATTAGATCTATATGATAATAATATTAAGGAACTTCCTGAAGAAATAGGCTTATTGAAATCTTTAAAAGCTTTAGTTTTAAGAAACAATAAACTAACTCATCTACCAGAATCACTAAAGAATTTAGAAAATCTTCAAAAACTAGATTTAGGTTGGAATAATCTCACAGAACTTCCAGAATGGATAGGTTCATTATCCTCTTTAGAAGAATTAAATTTATGGGGTAATAATTTAAAATCGCTTCCTAGCTCAATAGGTAATCTCTTATCGCTCAAAATTCTTAACCTAAACTTTAATAAATATATTAGAAAAATTCCAGAATCTCTTAAAGTTTTAGAAAATAAAGGTTTAAAAATTTATAAATAGATAGTATTGTAGGAATTGAATTAAATAAAAGTAGTAACTTAAAAAATTAATTCTAACTAAATCAAACAATGGAATTAACTCCTGGAAAAATTTATGATGAATACTTAACTAATAATTTAGATAAATCCTCAGCAATAAAATTATTGCTCTCCTTGATTGAAAATAGTGATAGTAATAATCTTAGAGTTGATGGTATTAAAGAACTGGAACGTATTAAAGCCGATGATAGCAATACTTTCAAATTTTTAGAAAATTTGCTGATATCCGATTCTAATGAAGCGGTAAGAACTACAACAGCAATAGTTTTGAGAAATTTATTTAAAGATAAATCTTTAGAACCAATGAAATGGGCTCTAATCCATGAAAACTCACCATCTTGTTTAGAGACAATCTATTTAACACTGATAGAGATTACTAAAAAGATGGTAGAGTTCCAAAACTCAATATATAGATCGATATTGTTAAAAGAAGTCAAAAAAATTAGACGGAAAGAATTTAGATTTGGATATGAATTATTATCTGAAAGAAAGGAAATCGAACAATTCACCAAGAATGAATTAGGAGATATATTGATTAATTACTTTACAATTATATATTTAGAAAAAACCTATTGGAGATTAAAATATAAAATTGAAAATTCCAGAATTGTTGAATTAAACTTCATATTCAAAGGTCTAACAAACCTACCTAAGGCGATTAAGTATTCAACTTATTTAAAGACATTAATATTAAGATACAATCAATTAACCCAACTTCCTGATTGGTTGGGATCATTAAATTCTCTAGAAATTTTAAATCTTAATATGAATAATCTTAATATCTTACCAGAATCAATTGGATCATTGTCAAAGCTTAGGGAATTACATCTATGGAAGAATGAACTCACAACTCTCCCACATACAATTGGCAATTTATCACAATTGGAAATATTGAATTTGAGATTAAACAAACTTAATTCGTTGCCAGAAACAATAAAAAATTTGCAGTCTTTAAGAGATTTAAATTTACATGATAATGAATTATCCTATCTCCCAAAATCACTAAGTTCTCTTAATTCTCTAGAACAACTTAATCTAAGTTGGAATAATGTTAAAGTTTTGCCAGAAACTTTAGGATTTCTTACTTCACTGAAAACTTTGAACTTAGAAAGAAATGAAATAATCAATCTTCCCGAAAATATTGGCTCCCTATCATCTTTAGAGTTTTTAAATTTAAGTGAAAATAAGTTAAAAAAGATCCCAGATAGTATAGGCAATATTTCTTCCCTTCAATACTTAAACTTATCAAGAAATAACCTAACTTCAATCCCCAAATCAATTGAATCAATTATTTCATTAAAGGAGCTATATCTAGGAGAAAATGATATATCAATGATTCCAAAAAGTCTAAAAAATTTAGAAATATATGGACTAAAGATTTACTTTTGAAAAAACTCTTTATTGAGTTTCGTATAATTCCTTGATTTCCCCTACCGTAGTTACATCTTTTGGACCTTTTTCGGGACGCATTCTTTGGAAAACGGGAAATCTCATAGAATATCCTAACGTAGCAAATTTGTCACTAATAGTTATCTCATCACCTATTATCTCAATTACAACTTCTGGCTGAAGCCATGTATCAGGTGTATCTTCACAGATAACATTTGGGGCTATTCTCTCTATTTCATATTGCTTCATATCTTTTGTCAAAGTTTCCATAATTTCATCAGTCCAACCTGAAGAAACACGAGTAAATGCTATAAACCTATCATTCTCAGGATCTAAAACAGCACCTATATATGTCCCATACCACCCTTTTCTGCGACCTCTCCCATAAAAAGCACCTACAAGAACAACATCCACAGAGTCCTTCAATTTTCCACCTTCTAATCCTTTTAATTTAAGCCATAAGAAACCACGATTCCCTGCTTGATATATAGAGTTTTCTTGCATAGACTTCGCCATGATACCTTCAGTCCCTTCTTCTCTGGCTTTATTAAAAAAATCTAATAATTCTTCAGTTGAATTAATTAAAACTGATTTGACTAATCGCAATTCGTCTCTTTCTTCAACAATTTCTTCTAATTTCTTGCGGCGTGTTGGTAATGATTTATCAACAAATGATTCATTTTCAAACTTTAGGAGGTCAAACAGGAATAAGCATACTGGTACTTCTTTAGATATATCCTCAACATCATATTTCCGCCTTCTTTGGCTTAGAACTTGAAAAGGAAGCATTTTCTCATAAAATGGGTCCATTGCTACAACTTCTCCCTCGAATATCACATTTTCAGCTTTAATATTTCCTCCTATAACTTGGCAAACATCAGGATACTGCTCTGAAATGTCCAATAAACGTCGTGAAAATAATACAATTTTTTTTCCAGTTTTATGGATTTGAAGTCTTTCTCCATCTAATTTATGTTCTGCGATAAAGGGAGTACCTAGCCTATTGATAAATTCGGTATAGACTTCTCTTGAAGCAAGCATACTGAGAATAGGAATCCCATACTCAATATCAATCTCTTTTACTTTTTCTAAACCTTCCTCTGCTAACACCTTTGAAATTTCTCCTAAATCTGGATGCAAAGTATAAGCTCTTTCAATGAATTCTTTATTCTCTCTTAAACCGGTGAAAGCAAGAGCTAGACCTTCGATTATGGTTGGTGATTGAACCCCTACTCTCAATGTGGATGTTATAATACGCAATAAATACTTAGTTTCTAAAGGAGAACATCTCCTCATTAGTCCTCTTAATATTCCAAGTTTTATATCATGTGATCCGCCACCTTCAGTTAAAGCTATTCTCTTTAATTCAGTGTATAATTCAGAGATCTCAATTGAGACTCTGGATTTTTCGTTTATTTCATCATAGTCAAATAGAGATTTCTGTTTCTTTTTTTTTGATAATATTAATTCCGCAGCTGCCCCAATATCCCCTTGTTTTAATAAAACTTCCTTAATTTTTTTACTTTCAATACCAGAGTGTACAGATAAAGCTTCAATTATCATCTTCTCAGCTAATCCCATTTTGGGAAATTGTCTAATGTTTGGTGCTAACTGACCTTGCAAAAGATAAATTATTTTATCTAAATCTTCAAAATCTTTTTTCTCCTTAATTCCTAAAAAAAAATTTGACAAAAGATCAATCATTTCAAGCCTTTTTGTAGTACTTTCAAGTTCAGAAAAAAGCTGAGATAATCTATTGAATTTCATAATAAACCATAAAAATCATTTTGAAGTTAAGATGATATACTCTTTTAAAATCTACTAAGTAATAAAAAAGAATATAATAAAAAAATTATAATAGTTTTGAGAGTTCGATAAATTTCTTTTGAATAGCTGCTTTTATTTTCGGATCTATACCTGAAAAACTATTTGCTGTAAAAGTTAGTTTTGCCCCTTCCTTAATTGAAAATTGGCATATTGGACCATCCATTTGTTCGACAGCAAAACTCCCATCTGTTTTTTTTGAAATCCAAATATCAGTATAATGTTCTAAAATTGCTGAAAATACAAATGCCACTTTTGC
>JBHLKB010000060.1:0-10117 GCA_048887205.1 Candidatus Hodarchaeota archaeon | reverse complement strand
GTGTATCAATTTTTTTGAAATTATTTGAAATTATCTTTCTTATCAATTTATTTTCCGAAACTGTAAAAGCACCTGCCTTCTTTTCAAAGAATTTATATCTGCGGTAAGCATATGATTGTTTCAAGAGGTTCAAGCGAACAGCCCACTTTGCTAAAGGCATAAAATATCTCTTGGATCCAATTTTTTTCCTCACTTCATTGTAATAATCATTAAGAGTGTGTCTTTGGTAAGTTAAGAGTTGCTGAGACTTCATTGTATCCATAAAACCACAATGAAAATCTTTTTGTTCAAAAGCGTTTTCTGGCAAAAAATTACTACCTAACCCAAAAATTTCCATCATAGTATTAAGGTACTCTTTATAAGTAGTTCTACATTCTTCTCCTCCAGCAATATGAAAAATTTTGCCCCAGACCTCATCACATTCGATTGCATTAACCAACGCGTATCCAACATCCTTAGTATCACAAATCTCGATGCAGGTATCTAAAGGCATATGAAACATTAAAGGATCCATCTTAAGTTTGTTGACTGAAGTGATATAAGTTAATCGAAAGATAGAAAAAGTAACTCCTGATTCTTGGATTAATTTTTCTGCTTTAATTTTTGTAATTGCATAATAATCTCCTTTGCTTGGTTTTAAAGGATCACTAACCTTAATCAAAGGATTTTCTCGACGATCTCCATATACTGCTATCGATGATGTAAAAATTAATTTTGGCTTATTTACTTGCTTTTTCATGGCATTTATTATATTCAATGTACCTCCTATATTAACTGCTTCAGCCAATTCTGGATAGCTATCTGCTAATGGAGGGATGATAGCAGCTAAATGAATAACTATATCTTGTCCATCTATAGCTCTTTCTACATCATTATAATCTCTGAGATCTCCCCAAATAATCTCAAGTCTGCTTTTATATTTTTTGGCAATTTTTCTGTTAATTTTATTATATATATCAAAAACTCTTACTTGATGATTGGTTTTCAATAATTCGTTTATTGTACTCAAGCCAACATTTCCAAAGGCTCCTGTAACTAATACTTTCAAATTTAAATCCTCCTTTTTTCTTATTATTTTTAAATAACGTTCGAAAACCCCTATAATTATGGAATAAACCGTACCTAAAGAGTTGAATGGTAGTGATCGCAACCTATAAAAATTATGATTATATTGATTAATTATTTAGGAATAAAATGAGAGTTATAATTAGAAATGAAAATAGTAAGATTACAATTACCTGGTAATTCTCTTAAAAAAGTTGGATTTGAAAATTTGTTTGATAAAATTGATTTCGTAGAAATATTAAATGCCTTTCAATACGACCAAAACCACTTCTTTGCTTTACAGAAAATTAAATTTAAACGAAAAGCCGAGATTGATATAACGAAAGTTATTACAGAAAGCTTTAAACCAGAAATTTTACAAATTTTGGAACAATCAGGAAATGAAATAATTTGTATTATGGATCAAAGTAGGTCATCTGGCTTTTTTCCTATAGTTGGTTCAGGTCCATGGGCATTTCTCTTTCCTATTCATGTGTCAAGTGAAGTAATTCTAATTACCATCATTTCTCATGAAGATTATATAAAGAACTTATTTGAGATTTTATCCTCATTTACAGACGATTTTAGAATTATTGGGTTGACTGATCTCGATAAGATTAGTAAATTTGATGAAACAATTTGGAGATCTATTATTCCTCTCCCAAAATTTACAAAACGGCAAAAAGAAATTTCCAGTTATGCGGCAAAAAATGGATTTTTTAAATCTCCAAAAGAAATTACTGCTATGGAGATTGCATCATATTTTGGGTTAAAGGAAGCGACAGTAAATAAACACTTAAAAAAGGCAAGAGATCTCGCAATGGAATATTTTTTTGGCAAGTATATTTAAAAAAAATAAAAGTTAGAAAGAATAATTTATCTTTCAGGTTCTAATTTCTTTATAAAAACGAATAATGTCAGGGGAATAATCCAAGCAAGTATAGAAAAGAGTAGTATCCATTCCCATAGAGGATTATTTTCTATAAAAAAAACGATAATGGTTGTTAATGGCCCAACAACTCCATATAAACCTAATAGCTTTGGAATCCTCGTGTTATAAAGTAAAATGTACATACCTATACAAAAAGCTGAAAGTACGAAACCTACAAATGCTAAGATTGACATTGCACTATGAAGCCCAAAATAACTCCTATCTTCACTAAATATACCAACACCGATGTAACCTAAACTTCCTATAAGTCCAAAGGTAAAAGCACTACTTATTAATCTGATTCTTAATCTGGTAATATTTCTAATATCGATGGATTTCTGTGGGAGCGGTAAAAGAAGGTTTTCCATATAAAATGTTATCGGAATGGTCAGAATTCCTGCAATTATGCAAGCTATGTCATATAAATAAGGAGCGGGAGTATAAATACTTCCACCAAGATCACTAATCCAGTTATCAATAATAGAGTATCCACTTGAACCGAATATTGATGCAACAATTACACCAGCGATGAGAAAAGAGAGATATAGGATAATTGCTATAATTCCACAGATTTTAATGACTCTAAAATTTATGACTTTATCAAATATAGTTGTTCTTATTTTATTGATTGATTCTCTTAATGACATAATAAACCCATATCAATTTTTAATAATCTAAATTACAAATAAATAAAAAGTTAACTAATTAGGGGAATCTGGGTTTCAATTCGTCTAAAAAATCTAAATAAGAGAAAAATTATTAAATTTGATCAAATCCAACTGATTTTTTTATTGGAATTCATAATATTTTTTAAAATTTTATTGGATTTGGAAATATTTTTTTTAGTTTCACTTAATCTGAAAAAATGAAATAAGAGAAAATGTAAAAGAATTCTTATAAAGGTAAACATATATCAGGCTCGATTCTGTCTCCATACTTTGCAATTACTTCTAGCGTGAAAGGGTTATGATCAAAATATAGTTCTACAGATGATAAATTATTCAAATCTTCAACATACCTAAGCTTATTATGGTTAAGCCAAAGACGTACCCAGTTCTTTGATTTATTAAAGCGGGGTATCCGTTCAATTTGATTGTTATTAAGCCACAATTCACGCAAATTGATCAATTTTTGAAGACCTTCAATTTTTGAGATATTATTATTATCTAATCCAAGATATTCTAATTTTATAAGATTTTCTAAGCCTTTAATTTCTGAAATATTATTGTCATTCAAATCTAATTCTATTAAGTTTACCAGCGAATCAAGATCCCTTATTTCAGCTATATTATTTTCTCTTAAATCCAAAGTTTTAAGGCTCTTAAGATTTTCAAGGCGTTCAATTTGAGTAATATTATTCCTTTTTAATATTAAACGCTCAAGATTTACAAGTATTTCAAGGTGTTCAATTTTTGTAATATTATTGTGTCCTAGATTTAAATATTTGAGACCTGACATATTTAAACCGCTAATATACTCAATATTGTTAAAGCTTAGCTCCAAGATTTCCAAATTAGCAAGAGTTTCTAATCCTTTAATTTTGTTTATTCTGTTATGATAGAGATGCAAATATTTTAAATTCTTGAGGGATTCCAGATTCTTTATTTCAGAAATTTGATTGTTATGCAAATCCAGTAATTCTAATTTCGTTAACTTTTCAATTCCCTTTATCTCTTTTATGGAATTATTAGATAAAATTAGTCCTTTTAGCTTACCAGATAGCGAATCGAGGCCCTTAATTTCAGTAATATCTGTTATTCCTCGAGAATGTAAATCAACAACAGACTTTTCCCCCAAAACTGCCTTTTTACTAAAGCTAACCACCAATAAGAAATAATAAAAATAATTATTTCAAACTTTAATTATCAATGCGTAATAATACTAACCAATACTTAAAAAACCTAATTTTCGTTTATTTATCCTGTTTCATACTATATTTAACTATTAATGTCAAAAGATTTCATAAAAGTAGGATGTTTAAATATGTCGTTATTCAATCTTAATCTTCCCATAAGTCTTCATAAGCTTTATTCCATAATTCATCAATATCTTCAATAAATTCTTCATAATCATCATCATTTTCAAATATTTCTTTTATCTCCTTAAATTCCTCTAAAGACATTTTTTTAATTAACTTAATTATCAATGATTCAAGAAAATCTATTTTTTCTTCACTCATTATTCCTTAAAACAGTTCATTTTTTAATAGATTATATTATAATTAACAATTAAAACTATAGACACTTAAAATTTTTTATAATTTAACAAAGAAGTATCTATCTACCCTCTGAATGTGGGAAAGCGTAATTATTACTCCTAAAAATGTTAATAGTACTATTAATTTTTTACTAGAAGATGGTTTTTCCTCTTAACGCCATCTTTATTAGCTTTAGTGAAGATAATTTCTCTCTATTATTCTAAAAGGCTATAGTATATTAAAAAAGCACCTACTACTATAAATGTTGCATATAGAATGAATACACCAATGAAATGCAAAGCCGTTCTCCAATTTGTTGTTAAATATTTTGTTACTGTTAAGATTTCCTTTTCAAATTTCTCTTCTATTTTTTTAGCTTGTTTAACAGCAGCCATAAGCAATATAAAATGTAATGAGTCTAAACATAAAATACCAATAACATAGAATATTCCAAGCAGATAAATAAGCCAAAATTGAGCAAGATAGCCTAAAGTATAAATACCTATACAAATAGGAGTTCCTTCTAATCTTAGCTTAGCTATAATATCATCAAAAAACTTAATTCTATCCTTAAATGTTCGCCAATTTATTACAATTAAATCAATTTCTTTTTCTTCTCTTAATTTTATTTTCTGATTCATTATATGATAAACCTTTAATTTTTAATTCAATTATCTCTATTCTAATGTTTTATAACTATACATCTTATTATCACATCTTCATCCTGGTTTAAATCTTTTACAAAAGCATCTACATCTCTAATATTACCTCCCTTATCATACACTAAAAATAATATATTCTTCCACTTCTTAGAATATGGTTTTATATCAGCAGACATCTCTTCAATTATTTGCTTTTTTTTCTCTTTTTTATCTAAGAATTTAACCTCTACTGCTATACTTAATTCTTTTTGAGTAAAATCAGGAAAGAAAGTTTTTTCTGAAAATTCAATATTTTCTTTCTCTCTCAAAAATTCATATTCCTTAACATCTAAGAAGGTTTCTAAATAGTCTTGAACATTTTTTTCACTTTCAGGATCAACTTTTACAATTTTTCTAAAATTTTTTTCTATATCCTTAATTATTTCATAGAAATCATTTTTAACTATAGCTTTTTTTAATTCTTCAGGATTTTCTATTAATTCCTTTATTTCATGTATGTATGTTAATAAAGTTTGTTCTACAGCAGGTATTAAGTTATATGCTTCATCTCTTAATCCACGAGTAACTAACATAATTGGAAAATTAGCAATAATAGGATAATTAGGAAAGATTCCCATACCAAATGGTCTTCTATAATAAATATTTCCATGTCCTAATCTCTGCATCTCTTTTTGTAAGATTCCAGCATTTGCTTGAATATTTTCAAATTCTTCAATTGTACATTCTCCGCTTTTAATCCTTCTTACAATATTAAGATACTTTTCTGCCCTTTCAAGATTTCTTTTTAAGGCATTTATATTCATTATTATGTATTGTTTTTACATTTTTCTTGAATAAATTAAAGTTAAATATTAATTTAAATGCTTAATATCTCGTTAATAATATTTATATTAGTTTGCATTTAGCCATTTTCCCAATATCTATTTTTATAGTCTTTTAACCCAATTTTTTATTGGGTTGGGCGTCAGTTCGACATCCAGACAATAGTGATCGTTTTAAAGAATCAGAATTATTATTTTAAAGGGAGACTCCTGCCGCCAAGACCTAAAAATAAGGTCAAAAACAAAATAGGGGGAGGAGGGCGAAATCAGAGTGTGTGTTTACACACTACCAAAAGACAAAAATCCAGGGTAGTAGCAGGAGTCATAATTTACAATTTGTTATAATAAATATTGTACTCTTGGATGCTTGAATTTGGCGTTCCTATTTTGTCTAGATACAAATAGTCACCCATCTATTTATAGTTTTTCAGGTTCTTAAAATTCAGAATTTTTTCTTTAAATAAAGTAATAATAGTGTGAATTTTGTTTCAAATAGATTGATAATTTGATGAACAAAATCATGCTTCAGTGATAATATCTAAAAGTTAATAGTTTATATAATAAAAGATTTTTCAGATTTGATCAGATTTTGTTGGATTTTTTATTGAAATTCATAATATTTTTTAAAATTTTATTGGATTTGGAAATATTTTCCAAATTAATAAAATGGTTTGAGTTTTAATTCTTCCAAAAAACCTAAATATGAGAGAAATTATTAGATTTGATCAATTTTTGTGATTTGGATTTAATAAAACGCGATCAATATTGTACATTTTGTAGTAAAGAGTAAATTTGTCAAATTTTTAAAGTATTGCGTAAATATTGCAGAAAAATCTGGTTAATTTACGCTAAAAGAGTGAAGCCTGAAGGAGTATGGTTTAAAAATTAAAAGTATTTTTTTTCATAAAGGGAGGCTCACACCAAATGCTGAGGGTTCTATCTTCTTATAAAACTTGTCACACACTTCGAGTGTAAAAGGGTTATGACCAAAATGTATTTCTACAGAAGTTAAATTATTTAAATCATCAACGTATCTGAGTTTGTTATGGTTGACCAAAAGGCGTATCCAGTTTTTTGATTTATTAAAGCGGGGTATTCGTTCAATTTTATTATGATTAAGCCATAATTCACGCAGATTATGTAATTTCTGAAGCCCTTCAATTTTCGAGATATCATTTCTATTTAATCCAATATATTCTAATTTTGTAAGGGTATCTAAGCCTCTAATTTCTGTAATGTTATTTTCATTCAATTGTAATTCTATTAAGTTTACCAACGAATCAAGGCCCGTTATTTTAGCTATATTATTCTCACTTAAAATTAAAGATTTAAGGTTTTTGAGGTTTTCAAGGTGCTCAATTTGAGATATATTATTGCTTGTTAACCATAAAGTCTCAAGATTTACAAGTTTTTCAAGATTTTCGATTTTTGAAATATTGTTGTGGCTAAGATTTAAAAATTTGAGATGTACCATATTTAAACCTCTAATCTGTTGAATTTCATTAAAGCTTAAGTCCAATGCCTCTAAGTTAGAAAGAGTATCTAATCCTTTAATCTTATTTATTCTGTTATTATTGAGATGCAAATATTTTAAATTCTTAAGGGATTCCAGATTCTTTATTTCAGAGATTTGATTGTTATGTAAATCCAGCATTTCTAATTTCGTTAACTTTTCAATTCCTCTTATCTCCTTTATTGAATTATTAGATAAAATTAGTCCTCCTAGCTTTTCAGATAATCCTTCAAGCTCTTTAATCTTAGAAATATCTGTTATTCCTTGAGAATGCAAATCAAAAGTATACTTTCCCCCCAATCCTGGTCTAATACTAAATTTAGCCATCAATAAGGTAAAATAAAGTTAAGTATTTAAATTATTAGAGTCAGCCATTTATTATTTTAAAATCTTCGAACTAGTTACAGATACTGAATAAATAGATGCATAGATTCCTATAAAAGCAATCGCCTTAAAAGCCCCTTGTAAAAGAAAATCGGTAGCAAGTCTCCTAAAATATTCATCAGGTGGATCACCAGGACCAGATTTGCATGTAAAGCTAGGAACCTGACTTATAACCCAATTTAAAGCACTAGCAACGAAAGTAATCGCCTTATTTAGACTTTCCTCAAGTCGTAATATAAATAAATATTGAGTAGGATACGGCCCTGACCAAGAAAGCCACGATTGGTCTATTGGCCAAAAAGTACTTTTTTCATAAAAATCGTCCTTAAAGACAGTATTCATCCAATCGTAATTGTACAGACCCTCTCCATAATATGGAGATCCTCCAAAAAAAGTGTTATAAGCCATCTCGATAGCTAATTTCCCTGGACTGAGGAAAGAAAATGGAGGATATACATATACATAAGTCTCGGGTAGAATCCGAAAAACTGTCTGACGATGAGCCCTATTAAAAGAAGTACTCCCCCACGATCTCCCACAAGTTCTATCAAGAACCCTTAACTCTAAATGAGATGCATAACTACTGACGCCCATCGAGGTAGACGGAGCAACATGATAAAAACAGCTTGCGTCAGTAATATAATGCGCCATTTGACCTAAAAAGAAAGCAGCTGTACCACAATCACCATCTTGCAGGGCATAAATTGCTGCTCTGGCCATTAGATCCGCTTTTTTTGCAAGATAGTCATAAGTTACTTCATGAGTATCAGGATTAAACCGAATATGATGGTGAGCAGCATCACCCTCGCCACGAATCCACTGCCCATGTCTAGTCATATATCTAACTTCCGACCTATCCGCTGCACGTGTACCTAAAAAAAATTTTATTTTATTCACTTCAGACCAAAAATATACACCACTTGAATCAAACCACTTTTGATAAACCCCAGTGATAACAGATGAAGGTCCAATTACGTCCAGAGCAAAATCTGCCACCCAGTCATGGGTTCCATAATCAACATTGTAATTATAATCTTGCCACTCAGTTGCTTGAGCAAGAGAGCCCGAAGGATTTCCCATAGTAGAGCCACCATTTAACCACGCTACACCCAAACTAGATGAACATAAAACTATAAAAAAGAGAAGCAACAAAAAATAAAAATAAGATCTCTTAAATCTCATTTCAACCTATTTTTTACAAGGAATTTACTATAAATTTAATTTATTCCAGTGAAATATAAATATATTGTTGAGAAACTACTCAAGTAAATCTTTTAATTCATTAGGATTTGTAAAATAATTATGAATTTAATTGAAAAGTGGAAGAAAAAGAGTAAATGCCAAAAAATTAGTTTAATCTTAATATTTGGGATTATAACATATAGTTTTACATTTGGTATTTGGTTTTTTACCTTTTCAGATTCTTTCCTAAAATCAATTGAAAGCATATCAATCCCTAGCGGTTATTTCAATGCAAGTTTAAACCCATCTCAGCCCCATCTTGAAGTAGCCATGAGCATAAAAAATTATGGGTTTTATGATTTCACAGAAATTCATATTGAAACCTCATTTGATCTACGATTTTTTGAGGGTAGCAATCAAAATCAGACAAGATTTAATGTCTTTAAAAGGGAAGATTATATAGATGTGGTTCATGGATATCAATATTTTGAAACTATAATATTAGGTGAAAATGGTGATTTTAATAATACAAACTTATTATATTTTCAAATTAACGTTAATGTAAGTAAAATAATTGAATACTTATTGAGTGTAAAAATAGATGGTAAATATTTCTATAATATCATTCCATTCCAATTGAATTTGTATGATATAAATTTATATCTTTTATAGAGAGTAAAAATGAAGATTGAAAAAGAAATAATAGAGTCACTAAAGAAAATTTGCGTTGTGGGACTTACACTTATAATCACAGTAATAATTCCTTTAACGTTGTATATAGGCTACTTAAATTTTGGAAATGAAGAATTCATTAGAAGAATAAGAACCATTTTAATAATTTCCATAAGTTTAGGGGGGATAATTTCATTTCTAACATTTGTTATCTATTTCTTAAATCCAATTTCAAGATTTAATTTAGCTTTATCAATTTTGACTGAAATCTTATATTGTGGGTATATAGTTATTTGGTCACAAATAGGGAAAGTCTATATTAGCACAAATGAATTTTTGTTTTTTTATGATATTTCAAAATTAATCTTAATTAGTCTAGGAATACCGTTGCTCTTAATAATTAAAACAATAATTAATTTTGCTGAAAAATCAAGGCAGTCCATTATTTTAGCTTTTATTTTAAAATCTATAGAAAATAATAAGTTTAACTCGACTTTAAAAATAAGAAAAGACATTTCAAGTAAGAGAATTAGCCATAAATTTAAATTAAAAGATTACATCAGTCTCATTAGTGAGTTAGAAGGTAGTAAAAATCCTTATATAATTAAAAGAGATAAATATATATTAACACAAAAAGGTAGAAAGTTTTTAAAGTGGATTGAAAAACATAGAATTAATAGTCTAAATAAATTTAATTATTTTCAAATTAAA
>JBHLKB010000059.1:0-10427 GCA_048887205.1 Candidatus Hodarchaeota archaeon | reverse complement strand
CCCATAATAAATGCTGAATCGCCTCCAATTATTCCTATAGAATTACCAAAGTCAATATCAATCATTTTTTTTAAATTATACTGTTTATGATAATTACGGAACCTAAAATGAAAAGTAGGTTTCCCTCTTCGGAAATCATCTTTATCGATAATATCATCATGAATCAAGGAGGCATTATGAAGAAATTCTACCCCCACGCTGGGTAAAATGATTCTATTGTCTTGATTTTTACTGAAACCATTAAATGTAGCGATACATAATAATGGTCTGATTCTTTTTCCACCCGATAGAAAGTAATCCTTTAATTCTGAATAGTAGTCTCTAAGAAAAGGATTATCTACACTTTTCAGTTTCTTGTCATATATAGATTTTATTGCCTTATTAATCTCAGGAATATATTTCTTTCCATATTCAGTAAATTTCATAAAATCACACGTTTTAAAATATTATATAATAGTGTTATAATTAAATTATACTACTATAATTTCAGCCTAATAAAAATACTTCCAAATTTTCAATATTATTAAATATTAGAGAAGATCATAAATACGATTAAAGTGAGAAAAAACACATGCGGGATGTTTGAAATCTTTTACAAAATCCAAAATCTTCTTTCTCCATATTTGTCTATTCAATTCATTAAATCAAATTCAATCTTTATTGATGCAATTACATGTGGTTCTAATGAGATTTCAATTTTATTTTTATTAAAGTTATGAATTTCTGCTTTAATTAGATTTTTTGGAGTTTCTTCTAATAAATTGACAATTTCAGCTTTCTTTATTAATAATTCCTTATAAAAATTTAACCTTGCTTGTTGTAAGGAAGGGCTAATATTATAAATTCGAACAATTAAACAATCTCCCATTTCTGACTTTTTTATAGCACTTAGAATGATATTCTTATTTTCCAATTCAAGAAAACTTAATTCACTTGGCAAGTAAGAGTCTAATTTTTTTTCTGGTGATTTATTTAAAGCAGATATTACACCCATTCTGTTTAATAATAATAAATCAGCCCTCCTTAGAGTAGATTTTAACATCAAAGGAATTACAGGTTTTAAGGGACAATTGAATTCTTTTCCCTTAATATGGACTTCTGAATCCAGCCAATTTGGTTTAAATTCTTCTAATACTAATGATAATTCAAATGTATGATTTCCAATGCATTGAGCCCCAGGATTTTTAATACTTGGTCCAGCATCAAATCTTCTAGAATCTAAATTAGGTCTTGAAAGCCACTCAATACAGCGTAGAAGAGTTAATGCTATTGAAATTGTGCCATCCTCATTTTTGATTGCTTCATATTCTGGTAAACCTCGATTTAATATTGCTAAACATTTTGAATTATCATATAATGCTATAAAATCCTTTTGATGGTTTGTTCTTGAAGGTTTTTGGGCCCAATGTCTAGCATGAGGTAGGTTAATATCTCTAGGGATAATAAAAAACTGTCCATCACAGAATACCTTGTCTGTCATAATGTTTGAAGGGAAAAGCACTCTAATCCTGTGATCTTTACTCTGGTTTTCCAACTCTATTTTAAAATCTATACGATTAATGTTTTTATAAAGTGAAATGTATAAATTAATCTCATTTTCAATAAGGTGATTTTCTCTATGCATTCGATCTATTGTTAATGACACTGGTAATTTCATTATCATTTTGATCTTTATTGTTTTTTGAGAGGGGCCGTTTAGAAAAGGCACTATTTCTATAATTTCAGCATCTTCAGTTGTATATTTCTTGTCAATCTGTTTGCGTACGGGCCCTGAAAAATCATATTCATCCCCCCAATCAGCTACATCCTCAAATTGACATGCATTTTCAACCCATAAAGCTCTAATTTTATCGTAGATATTGATTTGGCCATTATTTCTTACGTCAACCTTATAAAATTTATTTTCAACTGAATATTTACTGATCTTAAAATCTCCTTCAGTAGTTATATTTCTTTTAGCTTCTTCTTCTAGTATTATATAATATGTCTTATAACCACATGCTGGGACATCAGCTAAAAATGAAAAACGATAAGTTATGTCTACTTCTCTGCAAAATCTAGGATTTCCTGGTATAAAATAACCTTGATATTCAATTTCTTTATCATCTGAATCGACTAATTTAAAATCTTTTGGAAATTTATCAGTTGTATTGTATAATTTTGAAATTCCATTGAATATTACGATATCTCTGCGTTTCCATGGTAATGGATTAAAAACTATTAAAGCAATTCTATTATTTACTTGAGGTAGAATATTAATTAAGTTTGAAAGATACAAAAATGAGAGATTGAAAACCTCATTCCCTATTTGCTCCGCCCAATCAAACCGAGTTATCATCTCTTCATGGACTTGATCAATGGAACACCCACAAATCGAATCGTGAGGATGATTTTTGATGAGCCATTTCAGTCCAGTAAGGAGATAAGAATTAGGATATTCAAATTTATGAAATTTATCAAGAATCCATATAATTGCTGAAATCGGTTCAGCATATTTTTCAAAAAAATATTCTATTTCTGTGTTTCTTTGTTTTATCCACATTCTAGCAGATAAAACTCCAGATAGAATAGGGGAATATTTACTACCTCTAAGCTCGCCTCGATAAGATTTTAAATTAAGTTTTTTTGACATAATTTTATCTATATAATACTCAAAGTCATTTTGCTCTAATAATACATCAGGATATAACTCATTCCATTGTCGAACTATCTCAGGAATTTCTGCACAAGCCTCTCGATGATCTGAACCATTATTAAGCAATACAATAGGTGATGCAGTATATTGTTCGATATCAGTAGTTACCCTCTTTATCTTCTCCAACGCTACTTTATACTTACCATCTTTTAAAGAAGTATCTAGATCCACTAATGAACCATATCCTCTAACTAAATGAATAGCCAAAATTGATGCAGCTTTCCCTGGAGATTCCCAAATGAATTCCATATTTAGTGCATTCTCTTCAAACTCATTACCAAAACCTCTCTCAAAAATAATCGAGGAAAGATCAAACCCGCTTACAATTTGTGGTAATTGAGCTATATGACCAAAAGGATCTGGAATGTAAGCTGTTTTCATAACCCTTCCAAACTTCTTAGCAAATTCATATCCAATTAAAATATTCCTTATTAACGATTCACCGCTGATTAAAAACTCATCAGGTAAAACGTACATAGGACCAATAGAAAGCCTTCCTTCTTTTATATATTTTTTAATTTCTTCTGTTCTTTCAGGGCGCACTCCTAAATAATCCTCTACAGGAATCGTTTGTCCGTCTAATGTGAAATTTCTATAATTAGGGTCATCTCGTAAAATAGTTAATAATTTATCCATCATTATAACAAGTTTCGCGCGAAATTCTTGAAAAGTTAAATACCATTCTCGATCCCAATGAGTTTCTGGAACGATTATTATATTATTTGCTTTCATACTTATTATACTCACAAATTTCTTAGTCTTTTTTCTTACTAATTGTTAAACCTTTAATTAAATATTATTTTTTTAATAATTTTGAAAATCTATTTCAAAATAAAATTTTTACATAAATATCGATTACTTTAATCCAATATAGATTTTCCAATTACACTTGAATGTGGTTTAATTCCTAATAATTCTAATAGAGTCGGAACCATATCTGTTGTTTTACAATATTCTAATTCCATTTGTGGAATTTCAGGTGAACCTCCAATAATAAATGGAACTATCATAGACTCTCTAAGTCCAATATCATGAATGTAAGGTGAAGCACTTTGAGTTGCTCCACTGTCATAATTGAAGCCATATTCACCTAACGTTGAAATAATGATATCGCAAGATCTGGGATTTTTAAAATAACGTGGAATTTGATCAATTATTATTGGGAAGTTGATATGATTTGTAGCTTCTAACCATTCTTCCAAATCATGAAACTTATTATCTAGAATTTTTGCTGAGATCTCATTATTATTATATTGATAAAAATCATTACCTTCAAATGTATATTTAGTTTGCTGATCTTTTCCAAAACCTCGATATTCTATCATTCCATGCTCTTTTTTTCCAAAATCTTTTTCTAAATATTCAATGTGAATTCTCCCTTTATCTGGCTTATTATCGTCGTCTCTATAATACATACATTTAACTCCAGGGATTTCCCATAGAGTATCAAAAAGATTCACTTCTTGCTTTTCCATTCCACTAACTTTAAATTTCTGCATCTGTTGAATTGAAGGATGATGCTGCCACGTATCCCCTGGAAAATTAAAAAAACCGACTGATCCAAAATTACAATAAAAATCTCCTTTCCCTTTTTCGGGATTATATGGTATTAATCTTTTTTGTTGAAAGAATGGTTCAAGGTCAAAAATATTCTTTGCTTTAAAATTACCATGATCAGATATTAGGCCAATTGCGGTAGATTCATTATATCCCATTTTTTTCAAGATATTCATTAAAGATCCGAGATAATTATCGCATTTAATAATTAGATTGATATATTCAGGATCATTGAATCCTTTCTCGTGCACTAAATCATCTGTTTGAAAAACATAACCTACGCTTATTAATGGAACTTCTTTATTAGAAAAATAATTGCCTGGATTTTCAAAAGAATTTGAAATATTTTTAAATATGCCCTCTACATCAAAAGAACCTTTTGGTACAACAAAATAAGCTCCACGATATAAAAAACATAGAGAACTTAACATATTACCTTCAGGAGCTTGTTCAAAAATTGTTTTTACATTTTTTCCAATATCTTTGTTTATTTTTAATGATTGAGATCTATCTCCATAATTACGAATAAAAGGTGGTTTTTTACTCATTGATGGAGGATCCATCCTATTTACCCAATGATATAAAGGAACAGCATTCCCTTCCTTAGGAAAATATCCAGAATAGGAGCCAGTAACTATATTACCATAACATGGAAATGTAATTGCGGGATATGATGTAATACAATTTGAACATTTTATACCATTTTCCGCAATTTGTGCCATATTTGGAAGCTTCCCCTCATTAATCAAATGAAATAAATGTTCAGCACGAACATCGTCAAGAATAATCAATATAACTTGGTTAACTTTGGCGCTCCGACTCATCTTTATCTATTATTTGATAATAATTTATATAAATTTTAAATAAAATATTGTTGTATAGAATTTGAATTTTTTATTTTACAAATTAAAAATCTGCTGGAAATAATCAGGAAAACTATTATAGTGATAATGAAAACAATTCATAAAATCTATTTTAAGGATTCATCTGATATGTGTGAGTTAGAGTCAGATTCGATAGACTTAATGATCACTTCACCTCCTTATCCTATGATTGAAATGTGGGATTCATTATTTTCTTCTTTAAATGATGAAATTAAACAAGCACTACGTTTAGAGGATGGTAGAAAGGCGTTTAATTTGATGCATGAAAAACTAGATAAAGTTTGGAAAGAAGTAGCACGCGTTTTAAAACATGGAGGAATAGTTTGTATAAATATTGGAGATGCGACAAGAAAAATAGGCGAGAATTTTCAATTATTTCCTAATCATGTTAAAATAACCAATTTTTTCCAAAATCATGATTTTATTGAATTACCTTGTATCTTATGGAAAAAACCAACAAATAGCCCAAATAAATTCTTAGGTTCTGGAATGTTGCCTCCCAACGCATATGTTACTCTTGAACATGAATATATTTTAATTTTTAGGAAAGGTGATAGTAAACGAGAACTACCACCTAAATCGGAAAATAGATATCATAGCGCTTTTTTTTGGGAAGAAAGAAATAAATGGTTTTCAGATATCTGGGAGGATATAAGGGGATCTTATCAAAATCTAAATAAAAACAATTATAATCAAGAAAAATTGAGGGAAAGATCAGCGGGTTATCCTTTAGAATTACCATATCGTTTGATCAATATGTTTTCATTACACGAAGATAACATTTTAGATCCTTTCTGGGGAACGGGAACAACTACATTAGCTGCGATGATTTCTGCAAGGAATTCAATTGGGTATGAAATCAACTCTGAATTTATAGAATTGTTCAAAAGAAGTACAAAAAATCTTAAACAATTGAATATTGATGTTAATAGTCGTAGATTAAACCGACATATCGAATTTGTTAAAAGATATAAGCAGGATGTTAAAGATATTAAATATACATCAGTTCACTATAAATTTCCTGTTATTACTAAACAAGAGATAGATATTTTATTATATTCCATAAAAGATTATAGAGAAGATGAGAATAATTTTGTTCTAAATCATCAAAAATTTGAATTTTAAATAATACTTATTGTATAATCCTTACTCGAGCAGAGTTTTCATCAAATAACTTCCCATAAAGGTTTTTTTGTTTGATTCATTATTAAGGATTTTTTCTACTTGCAATCTTCAGCTTGCTGGAGATTAATTTTTATAAAAGCTTGTTCTTGTTTATTCCGTTGCTCTGATTTCACAGATCTATTAACTTGATTTAAATGTTTCATAGCATTGCTTTTTCCCTCTTTAATGTTTTCAATTAGTTCTTCTTTGCTAAAACCACCAGAAATAACGAGAGCCGTTTGAAAAGTGTGCTCAGGTTCTAAAGTCATAAATTCAATTTGTAACGCAGACAAAATTTCTCCTGGTTCTGTGTGTATATTATTTGAAAGATTCATTTTACTTTCATCGATTTTAAAATCTCTTGTTAAACATGTCTCGTAGTTTGTTGATTTAGAAATGGGAGAAAAGCCCCCATATAAACCGGTATCATCGTATTGGTAAATAATATCATTTTTTTCATCATACCCAGATCGATCATTGTCAAAACCTGCAAGTCCATTAATATCAAAGTCAAACACAAAATACATAGAAAAATCTTTTAAAGCAAAATCTGATATGTTTTTTATCGTGAAAAAAGTTGAAATATAGGGAACTTTCGGGGGATTAAAGATATCTTTGTATACTCGAACAAATTGTTTCCTTTCTAAGGGTATTGATTTTATTCTATTCTCTTGGACCAATTTCTTTAGATATTCAGTAATATTAAAATCTAACGTAATTCTACTTATTGCTGTTCCAGTACGAGTATTAACCATATTATAAATGGGTGTAGGTTCTATGTTTTTTAGAAGTACTGGAATTGTCCCAATTTTTTTACCTTCTAGTTTAAAACTAAACCAAGGACCAGTTAAGTCTTTTTCACTAAGGTATATGAGATATTTTCCTTTGTATGTGAGTTCTTTAATTGAAAATCCCATGACATATCCAGCAGCATTTCAGGTTGTAAGTACATCATGCCAATGTACCTTTAGAACTATCTTTTTTTAACCTCCTTTTCTTAATTTTGAATTTTTGATTATATGTGATTACATTATCAATTATTTAAAAGAATTAGAATTCATAAAAAATTTTGTTTAGATTCAACTAAAATAATTCTACTACTCTGTATGCAATATACAAAAAAGCGTCATTAACATTTTCCCCAGTCAAAGCTGAAGTAAGAATATAATGAAAACCAAATTGCTTTGCAACTTTTTTTATTTCTTCTTCACTTATAACTATTTTATCCACTAAATCAGATTTATTTCCAACTATTACAATAGGAATATTTGTTGGTACAGATTTCTTGATATCAACGTACCAAGTTTCCACACTATCTAGATAGCCAGAACGAGTTCTATCTACCACAATTAAAGCAGCATTCGCGCCATTGTAAAATTTTTCTCTATATGGTGCCATTTGATGAATTTGACCTCCTATATCCCAAATGATAAAACTCATTTTTGTTTTTTCGCTTAGATTTACATTTTTTTTGCTGATTTGCACTCCTAATGTGGAGATATAATTTTTTTCAAACTTGTTTTCAACAAAGCGTCTGATTAAAGATGTCTTACCCACAGCAAAGTCTCCACAAAGTATCAATTTATTTGAATATTCTCCATCTAAACCTGGAAGTTGGCCTCCTCGAGTTTTAGATAATGCCTTTATTATTTCAGGGATTTTCGGAGATACATCTTCATTTCCATCTAAAACAAGTTCAATTTTAGAAGAAATATGTTCAGAATAAACTTTCAATTCAATATCAGTAGTATATTGATCTGCCACTGTAGTTAATATTGAATTTGGTCCCATTGAACTGAACACAAATTTTTTATCCCCTGTTGATGTAATATTGAAAAAGCTATTAGACGTCCCAAATTCAGTCTTAATTCTATCTATGTATGTATCAAGCATAGCAGAAAGCGCACCGATTATCGCATCTGATTCCTCTTCATTTTCTTGTTTGGATTCTGAAGCTATAATAAAACCATCTCTATCGCATATAGCTACACCTAAAATCCCTTCTACTTCATTGAAATAATTTTTTATAATCTCTTTCAGCAATTTAGTACTAGGAAGCTTTTCCATTGGTATTCAATCATTAAATTTAATGTATTAAGAATATAATATCCCTAGATAATATAAATATAGGTATTTAGATAATATTATCATCATATTTCCGAAGATATCACCATACCATATTATTTTATATTTTATATCTTGGCTTTTTTTAACTATGATAGACACTACATCATCTGATCCAGATATTTTAAAATATGAGGAAAACATTGCTAAAATCTTAGACAAAGCAGTTAAACTCTTTAGAAAGACAAATTTAACTGAATTAGCTGATAAATGGGATGGAATATTAAAAACCTACAATTCAAAAAAAAAGAGGTCAATAAAAAGACAAATAAAATTCAATTAATTTAGAGATTTCATATAATTCAATATATATTCTTGATCCCTATCTGAAATACCATATAATTCAAAAACTAATGAATCTATTTGTTTCTGGAGATAATTCAATTCACTATATTCAATTAGAATCCTCTTTACATTTTTTATTATTTTTTTAGCTTTCCTTTCTTCATTATCAGAAATAGGGATTTTAATAGGAAAATCATTTATTTTTTCAATTAAAATTCTTGGAAATAGTTGTTTGTAAGAACCAAATGATTTAATAAAATAATAGGATAAAAGATCTGAATTCAAAATTCCTAATAGATAGTAATTATTAAACTCAGGAATATTAGATTTTTCAATTTTTAAATTATAAAATGATTGAGAGGTTAAAGATAAATTCTTATCATAAGTAGCACAGATTTTTTTATTTTGGCTTATTTGTCTAATAATAATTCGATTCTCGTAATTGCTCAAATCTTTATAGTTTATCCCAGTTTTTGATATATCAATATATTTATATTGAGTGATCTGATAACGTTTAATTGAGTATAGATATAATTTATAATTTGGTTCTAATGTTTTATCAGGAATTTTAGTATAAATTATTTTTTCAATATTTTTTTTATTTAAAGGTGAATTACACACTTGACATTTTAACTGATTCTTAGGAATCGGTGAATATTTATTACATATTTCACAGTAAATAATTTCTCCTGTTTTAGTTAGCTCAACTCCCCTACTTAATGCAATTTTAATATCATATTTCTTTTTTAAATCCTTTAATTTATGGAAATCTCTATTTAAATGGTCAAGAATTGATATATCAGTTCTATTCAAGTGTATAAGGAATTTAAAGTCCCATTTTCTTAGGATTGTTTGTGGAATAAAATTTTCTTGTTCTTTTGATATTTTCAATTTGATTTGGTTCTTCTTCCGTTCTAAAGCATTATTTTCTTTTTCTAGAATTATAATGATATTTGAAACAATAGAATCATTGAATTTTGGTCCAGTATGATAAACCTCTTTAATTTTTGTTTTATTATATATGTATTTCCTAATAATTGATCTATTTGAAAGAGCTAATAGTGAATCTGGAACGATAAATCCTAATAAGCCTTGATTTTTTAAAATCTTTATTCCAAGTTCCATAAATATCTGATAGTAGTCATATTGACCATCATTAGTTTCAAATTTACCATTTTCAATAATTTTTCTCTGTTCTTTTGGAATATCTCTAATAAATAGATAGGGCGGGTTTCCTACTACCAAATCATAGTCCTCAATAGTAGTGATGGTCAATGTGTTAATATTTTTAACTTCAAATATTGGTAAATAATAATTTGGATCTGAATTTCTAATTACTTTCAATAAATCAAATAATACATAATTAATATTGATCTGGCATAAAATACAGGCAATTTTATTAATATCTAATCCAAAAATATTATTTTTCACTCTGCATATTATATCTTTTGCTTCCTTAGCTGTTAAATCGGAAATTTCTTTTCGGTTATAAATTTCAAGATGTCGTCTAACTAATCTTCTAATGGCTTGAATTATAAAGCTTCCAGAACCACAACTAATATCAATTAATTTTTTAACTTCAATCTTATTAGTACTTTTATATCCCATAGCATCCAAAATATAATTAACTATTGAAATAGGAGTATAGAATTCACCTAATTTTTTTTTCTCTTTATAATCTCGAGTTTTCCCATATAAATTACTAATAATATCAAATT
>JBHLKB010000058.1:0-10447 GCA_048887205.1 Candidatus Hodarchaeota archaeon | reverse complement strand
GTCTCAGTGGTAACAAATGCCTTGTTTTTAAAGAGATATGAACCGAAAACACCTCAACAATTAGAAGAAGAGCGTTTACTAATTTCTCAAGAAAAAGTAACCGATCCAGTATGTGGTATGAAAATTGATCCAAGACGTGCGATCGAATATGAATATAAAGGTAAAATCTATCATTTTTGCAGTTCAAATTGTGAAACTCACTTCAAACGAGAGCCTGAAAGATTTAAAAATTACAATGCAATGGATCCAAAACTAATGCAAATGAAGACTCTTGACGAAGATAAAGAAGAAGTAATTATTAATGAGAATATAATAAAAAAACAGGAGGAAAAAAATATGGGTAAATTAAAATGTGTGGAATGTGGACTAGAACAAGAACTTCCAATGCATTGTGGACAACCAATGCATAAAGAAGGTGATCAATTAGTCTGTTGGATGGGAGCAAGTTGTGGAGCTCAACCAATTCCAGAACATCATGGAAAACCTATGGATATTATTGAATAAAAAAAAATCAAAAAATTATCATGGAAAAATTAAAATTATTATGCTGTAAATGTGGGAATGTAATGGAGACACTTCCCAGTAGTAGCCAAGATATCATTATTGATGAAGAGACGGGCGAAATTCTATATTGGAATGGGCAAAAATATGGTTATAGGACTATAGATTGCCTTGTCTGTGAAAAATGTCAACAAAAAGGATGCTAAAATAGATTTTTTTTTCTAATTTTATGGTTCATAAAAAATAATATTTAAAGTAATTCATACTTACTAATTTTTAAATAAATAATGGGCAAAATAGATGTATTATGAAATATTATTCAAATATTTTAAAATTAATCGGTAGAACACCTTTAGTTCGCATTAATAAGAGTAATCCAAATCCTAATGTATTAATGTTAGCAAAGTTAGAAAAATATAATCCCGCAGGATCAGTGAAAGATAGAATTGCCATTACAATGATTGAGGAAGCTGAAAAAATACATAAATTAATGCCTGGAAAAATAGTGATAGAACCCAGTAGTGGGAATACAGGTATTGGACTTTCCTTAATTTGTGCTGTAAAAGGATATCCTTTAGAAATTGTCATGCCTGAAACGATGTCTGTAGAAAGACGGAAAATAATGACTGCTTATGGAGCAAAAATTACATTAACTCCCGGGGATAAAGGAATGGATGGAGCCCAAGATTATGTAAAGGAAATAGTAGAACAAGATCCCGATAAATACTTTTTTCCTAATCAATTCGCAAATGAAAATAATCCCATAGCTCATTATAGGTATACTGCTGAAGAAATAATCGAAGATACTGATGGAGAAATTGATGTTTTTGTAGCGGGACTTGGTACAAGTGGTACTTTAATGGGTGTATCAAGAAGATTAAAGGAATACAATCCCAACATAAAGATAATAGCTGTTGAGCCTGAAGCAGAGGAATCTATTCAAGGATTAAAAAGCTTAAAAACGTCTTATATACCAGATATATATGATGAATCTCAAATTGATGAAAAAGTATATGTAAAAGAGGGAGATGCTGAACATGCTTCCCGGATGCTCTCCTTGCAAGAAGGTATTTTTACAGGGATAAGTTCTGGTGCTGCAATGCATGTTGCAATTAATACAGCGAGTAAAATGGAATCTGGTACATTAGTTGTTTTATTACCTGATGGAGGAGAAAAATATATATCTCACCCAATTTTTGCTCCAGAAAAGTGTCTAGAATGTACTAAGAAATGTAAGATAATGACTTTATGGGATGAAAAATATATTGCATCCATTTCAGATTGGTGGGAAAATAGCAAGTAGATACTCCCTTCATTTTTCTTGATTTTTTCGTTTTTGAATCTTCAACCACCATTCTAAAAAAGTAAAAATTAATAGTCCAATAAGACACAATAGTGCTCCTGTTAAGAATGCCATTTGATAAGCAAATACTTCACTTATACCGTTATTAATTAAAAAATCAATTAGGGGTCCTGCAATAAAAGTACCTGCTGTTCCCCAAGATAAAAAAAAAGTTGTATTATACACAGCAAATAACTTTGCTCGAATTCGTGTGGGGATTAGAATGGATGCGATAGCATAAGATGATGCATATATTATAACTTCTGCCGCTCCAATTAAGAATCCTCCTACAAAAATTAGTGGTAAATGGATTGTCGTTGCAGTAATTATTAAAGCAATAATTCCTATAGATGTTCCAAATATCAGAGCTCGAGAATGACCTAATTTTTTACTTAATAATCCAGCCATAAATCCAATCATCATAACTGCTACTGAACGTGTGTTTGCTATAAAACTCAACAATAAACTATCTACATTAAATCCAGAATCCAAAGAAAGATATTGAGAATAAGGCACAGCTATGCTATTTCTTCCAAAATTAATAAAAATTAACGCTACAATGAAGATAATAAAAATTAATATACTTTTTTGATTATTTCTATCAGTATCTGATAAAAAATCCATTTTTTGTGTTTCTAAGTCAATCCCTCCTTCAGGCACTAAAAGCATTGGAATTGTCGAAATAAGCATGACAAACGAAGCAACAAAAAAAAGTGGTCCATTTCTAAACCCAAAACCAGATTCATATAATAATCCCCCGATAAATATTCCAATGATACGTCCCCCACCACCCAAGCTTTGGAGTTGCCCCATCACTTTACTTCTTTTTTCAGAAGGATATATATCACTTATTAAGGCACTCCATCCGATATTTGAGGCAGACCAGAAAATCTCAATACAAGTTAATCCTATAATAATTACATATCCAGCAATATATAAACTACTAAAAGAGAAATGGATGAACCAAATAGTAAAAGTCCCAGTACCAGCGATAATTTCTCCTAAAATAATTAGACGACGACGTTTTTGAAGTTTATCTGAAAGTGGTCCCCATACAAAGTTCTGACATATTACAGATGCAATCATGGGAAGAGTAGCATATAAAGTCGTTTCAATAACAGACATATTTAGGAATTCTCTCATGTAAATCGATAAATATGTATAAAAAAGACCTCTCCTGAACATAGCTAGCATTTGAAAAGACGATAACCCTGCGAAAATCCTTAAAGACGTTCTCGTATGCTTTTTACTATTAATTTTTATCATATTAATAATAAGATTAGATTTAAATAATTGAACGAAAGCTATGTTCTAAAATTTTCTTTTAATAAAGAGTCGTATCTAAAATTATTTGAGAAAACGAGAAATTAAAATTTAAACATCTAAAGACTTGTTGAATATTTTGAAATTTATTGTTCTTCGAATACCTTCTTCCACCTATCTAATTGCTTTAATAATTGTTGTGTATTTGGTACATGGCTTATTTGCTCTGCATAAATTGGATAGTTTTTATGCAGTATATTTAGTAGTTTAAACCAAGATCTCTGGCTTTCTGTTTCATTTGGAATTTCTTTTTTCAATTGAAAAAGGATTTTTTTTTCTTTTTTAGTTTCAAGAGCTTTAAGAAAATTTTTAGTTACTAATATTCTAAAATTGGAATATTCCTCAGGCCTAAAAGCTGCTAATGAATAAATCATGTTTTCATCAGAAAAAGGAAGAAATCTAATCTTTTTATCTTCAGGCTCATCTGGATTATCAATTAAAGCAAGTTCAATATCTCCATTGCTAAGATCTTCTAAGATTAGGTAGAATTCTCCAGGATTTATTTTTAATTTTCGTTCAATTTGACTTGTAATCTCAGAAATTGGATAATGAAATTCTGATATTTTCTCGGGATTTTCAATTCGATAAAGATATTCTTTTCTTATAATTTCCATAATTCGGTTTTTTAATTCTACCGATAGATCCTCTGCTCTAAAAGGTACTTGTGTTTCTTTTGTTTTTTGTCGAAATAGTTCTTTATCTCTTTGTTTTTTGTTATATCTAGTGCTAAGTGATGAGATTAAAGTGTCTGTAGGCTGACCTGTTTTAGCAGATTTAACTAATCTACTCGTTTTACTTTCTCCTTCTAATGCTGTTTCAAGTATTCTTTCACTAAGATACCTCCTCGCTTTTTGCTCAGCAACTTCCTTTTTCTCAAAACGTTCAGTGACTGAAACGAAATCAATCATTTTTACAGGTTTTCCCCGCTCTTTTTTTTCTTCTGTTATTACAATGTCCATATCTCTCTTTACTAATTGTTCAAGTAATGTATAGACATTCCCTTTTGACAATTGAGTTGCTTTAATCAATTCTCGCTCTATTATTTCAATCGGAAAGGCTTTGCCCCTTCTAATATATTCACTTCTTATAATTTTATAAATTTTGTCCATGCTTCTCTCCTCTTCATCAACCGTTTCTTTTTGTAATCTTATAAACATTGAGGTCTCGCGAGGTTTAAGATAATAGACTAATAAAGTACTTCCTAAGAAAAAAATCATAAGCACTGAGATGATATATTTATCAGCCATTAAAATAATTCCAATATCAATTATTATTTGATTAGGTATTTGGTTTGCCAGAGAGAAACGTGTTAAAGTTTGAGCGAATACACAAGCTAAACACAGTAAAATTAGGCCATCTTTTTTAAAGAATAATATACGCCACCCTAAGGTTCTACCAGTTTTACGTAAAATTCTATATAAGAAATACATAGATACTATAAATTCGAAAATAAAAACATATGAAACTGCTGAACCCGTTGCGCCAATTGTAGCTTTAAATGCGGTGATGGTCTCGTCTTGAAGCAACATATAAATAGTAATTTGCAGAATTTGAAAGAAAAAAATAAATAAGACTATCAAGGAAAATGTAAAGTTATCAAATGTACCAGCTCTTTTTGTTTCAGCTCGTCTTCTCGTAAACACAAATTCAAAAATTATGAAGATAAGTGTCATTACTAAACTAAAATAAATTAGTGGCATAATCTGGCGCATTTGGAGATTATAAACATCAACAGCACTGATAGGATCAATTGGTCCAAAAAAATCTAAAGATAGAAATACTAAAAAACTCCTATAAAATAATGCTATTATAACAAGAACACCCAAGATAAAGAAAGGAACAACAATGGCAACTCCCCGCCTTATTATTGAATATTTCTTAATAAATCGTGCTTCTATTTTTGTTGAGAATTTCCTTGAATAAATATAAAACCGACTACTCAATAATACTAACCAAATCATTGCTAGTGTCAATAAGTAAGTCATAAAGTTAATATTCGTTGATACATATAAAAAAAGTATGTATAATAACGAAATAAGACTAAAATATAATATTAATTGCTTAATAGCGGTCTTTTTTTCAAAAATGAAGATTCTTAATTTATCAATACTAAATAAAAAGGATAAAAATAGAAAAAAAGCTACAATTGTATTTGAAAATGCGAAAGGATTGCCAAACATTAAAAAATGAATCCAACTACTTTCTGGAATGTTAATTGCTGTAATTAAGATTAGAGAATAAAAAATAAATATACCATATAATCCATAAAATTTCTTTTCAAAAGAAAATGATGTTGGTACTTTACCATCTATATAAACTTCTTGATGAACAATTTTGTCATAAAAACCAGTTTTGACTTTGGATTTAAAAGCGCTTACCCTTGCTCTTTGTCTAGAAGAAAAGTTTTTAATCTTATTCTTTATTCTTATTTGACCCCGTTTTGAGGTTTTTGATAATTTTAAAGGTTTAAATTTCTTTTGCTTTTTCTTAATTTCTAGTTCTTTTTGCTCCTCAGATTGCTTATCAGCCATTATATAATTAAATCATTTTTTTTAATATAAACCTAATTGTAATATAAAAACATCAAATAATTACGATTTTTGTAATGCAAATTTTAAAAATATTCGAATATAACATTTAAATATAGTCATATCATTTCTTTATCTTGAAAATGGAAAAAAATCAAGTTGAAAACAGAGAAACTCTTATACGATTAATTAAAAGAGCAATTGAGTTACTCTGTGAAAAAAATATTTCAAATGTGGTTGTCCTCTCTTCTTATAAGATCAATTCTGTTTTGAAAGAGAATTTTGGAGTGGATATTAAAGTTGATAGAATCGGTCGAATTCTAAGTAAAGTTGCTAAATTAAATGAATTAAAGAGATTGAGTACAAATATTCCTAAGTATAAATTACAAATTTCAAAAGTGTCTAATCTACAATTCTTTTAAACATCTTATTAAGTTAAATTACGAAAATCTGTAATTAATTTTTGTAACTTCTCTAGAAGGATACTTATTTCTGAGTGATTTTGTTTAAAAGGGGCTAGTTCTGCGCTTAATTTTTCGATCTTTTCTACAAAATTTGTCTGCAATGGGACTATTGAGTTTTCTATCTTATTTTCTATTTCTTGAGAGACAGTTT
Organism: Candidatus Hodarchaeota archaeon; assembly: GCA_048887205.1. Taxonomy (GTDB): domain Archaea; phylum Asgardarchaeota; class Lokiarchaeia; order Sigyniarchaeales; family SOKP01; genus Loki-b32. Next base: position 4,138 of record JBHLKB010000058.1, on the reverse strand, counting down.
TTAATTGATTATCAGCAGCAGTTATATGTGTCTTGATATTTTTTATTAAATCTTCGATCTTTAAATTAAATTGCTCAGTTTCTTCAATCCTTTCTCTTATTGAGCTAATCTGAGTTTCAATCTCAGAGTTAATGGTTTTTATATTATTATCAATGAGGGTATTTAAATTATTAATAAGATCTTCTTTTGTTCTGGAAATATCTTCTAAGAATTCTTTATTATCTTCAATTCGTTTGTTTACGTACTTAGAAACATCATTTTTAAACTCATTTATTGTATCATTTAAGGTTTTTTTGAACCAATTATCTACGTTTATTAGACCTGATGAGATTGCTTCTTTCATTTTATTTACTGCTTTACTTATATACCCAGTTCCTTTGGACGTACCTTGAGTAATACCAACAACCCAATCTCCCATTTGAGTCGTAACCATGTCAATAAACATATTTGAAAATTCTTCAGAACCACGTTGAAAACTTGATAATATCGACGTAATTTCTGGATGCTCTTTTGATTCAACTTCACTTATTTGTAACTTATCAGATGGTGGGATTTCTTGTAATTCTCCTGGAACTTGTTCAGCAAATTCATCAATTTCTTTAATAAGGATAGGAGTTTTTTTCTGAAAATCCTCCATGAATTTTTGAACCCATTTAAAATATTCTAATGTGGTTGGTATTTCCATTTCAAATGGAACTGGGTGATATTTGTCTGGTAAAGAATAATTATCTAACCTAAAAATCTCAAATCCGAAATTGCCATCTTTGCCCATTAGAGTATGATCGAAAACAATTGCAAAACCATGTGGAAATTTCTCATTTTGGAAAAACTGTAAATTCTTTAAATCACTCTCTGATAAGTACAATCCCCATGATGGATGAGAATGATAATAACCAATTAAATTCGATGAATACTTCTTACCAATCTGGGCAAATAATTCATAAATATCTTTATCGAATCCAATTTCCACTTTATCCCCATGAGTTATTGGTATAGCATTTTCTATGGTAATGCGATCTTCAATAGAATCATATTTTCCAATACAAATCCCCATTACTTCTATACTTTTTTCAAGCGCAACACTACCAAAACGTAGAACATGGGTAACCATATTCCTAAAAGCTTCTTTTTTAATGAAAATTTTTCCTTTATCAGCCATTTTTATCTACTACTCTCCCTCTTTGCTATCAATTTTTTCTATTTTAGTCAATAGTTCTTGATTGTGTTTCTTTAATTCTGCTATATTCTTTTGAAGTGTTTTAATTTCAATTTCTTTTGTATCTAATTTGTTTTTTAATGGATTCTTTGAGCTTTCTAACAATATTAGTGCAGCTTTTAAATCTGATAGTATACTCTTACTATCTTTATTTAGATTTATAAAATTTCCAATAAACTTGTTAGCATTTTTTGTGAAATTTCCAGACATCTCTTCTATTTTTTTTTTTAACTTATTCAATAAGACATCTTCTATTGAGTTAAGACTTTTTGATAAGTTTTCTAAAACAGTATTTTGCTCATCCAAATTTTCAGAAGATTTTAAACCTCGATTATTAACTTCAGTTAATTTTATTGCATGTTCATTTAATTGGTTAAACATATTGTTTAAAATATCTTTTAATTTTTCTTCAAACAAAAAATTAAATTGCTCTCCGAGTTCATTTTTAATATCATTAAACGAATTTTTGAAAATTTCTTGATCAGAGTCAAATTCCTCAAATCGATCATCAATATACATGTCTAATTCATTTAATTTTTCTTTTAAAGTAAATTTGAAATCTTTCTGTAAATTAGAAATTCCTTCACTGAGGTTTTCCTTTATTGTAATTATATCCTTTCTCATTTTCAAATTATTTTCAACAGTATTTTTAATTATACCATCACTCCAAGAATTAAGAAATATAATGAATGGTGTAATCGTTAAATCAAATAAATTAGATAATCCCGTTTTGAGAGTGGATATAATTTTTGTTGAGTCTAATTCTGGTGTTTTTGAAAAAATTTGACTCTCACTTGGAAAAGCAATATCTCCAAATAAATCAGGCATTTCATTAATTTCTAAGATTGGAGCTTCCTTAGAGTGAACACAATTAATTAATTCAATTAATTTTAAGTAATATTCAGTACTATCTGGAGGTTCTACTGTTGTTTCTACTTCATGATAACCAGACATTTGACCTTTAGAAGGATTATCCAATCTGAAAGTACGAAACCCTAAATCTCCAGGATTTTCTAAATATGTATGATCAAATACAATTCCAATGGCACTTGGATTTAATTCATTTTGCCAGCCCAACTGGTTACGGATATCTGTTGAGGAAAAGAATATTTCAAGCCCAGGATGAGAATGATACCATCCACAACTAAACCATCCTTTCTCTGCATAAGCACTATCAACCATAGAGAAAGCAATATAGTCCTCTGGCTTAAAAGCTACCTCTATCGCTCCTCCATGTGAAATAGGAACAGCATCTTCGATGATAACATCTCTTATTCCTTTCTTATCAGGTTCACCTTCTAAATGTCCTATGAGAATGCCCATGCATTCACGATATTGCCTTCGATCTCTTGCTTTATTACCAAATCGAAGAACATGTAGAAGCATTTTATAATAAACATTAGGTTTAATAATAACAGATGTCAATTGTAATCACGATTTATGATTTAGATTTAGTTTGTTAATGATATATATATAGTTTATTTGGTTTTAAATATTTGAATAAAAGGTTTTATATTTTATACAGAATTTAAAAAGATTTACTACTTCTCTTAATTGAAATACTATAAATAAAAGTTTTAGCTAAAAATTAAATTTTTTAATTAATTCTTTAATCATGAGGTAAAGGTTTTCCACAAAAAGGGCAAAATCTAAATCCTAAATCTTTACCACAATATGGGCAGAATTCTCCTTCTGAGTCGGCTTTTATCTTTTCTTCAACACCCACTTTAGGTATTGAGGGTAATTCTCTGGTTGTTTTCACGGTTTTAGCTGATGAAACCTCAATTATTCTGTCTTCTTCTCTTGCTGCAACTTTATCTTTAAACGCTTGTCGTGTTTTTTCTTCAAGTTCCTCTTGGGTTTTCATTTCATCATTTTTTACCCAACCTTGAACCTTAGGTCTTTTCAATTCACTTTCTGGGACATTTGCTAATTCTACTTCTTTGGTTTCTGAAATTGGAGCAACTACTTTTCTTTGTTCCTTCTTCTGTATTGCTTGTTTAACAAGGGCCTGAGTTGTTTTCATAACTTGATGTGGGTTAATGTTAGGGATCGCTACAGTACGTAAAACCCAACCTACGATGAGATTTTGATTTGGAAAATCTCCTTGAACGTCCTCATCCTTAAAAACGTAAGAATCAATTACTTCTTTTCCTTTTAATAAACGAACTGCCCATTTCTCATTAATCAGTCCTAATTGAAGCCTATAACTGGTTCCTGGTACTCCAAGCTGAGAAGTAAGGGGTCCGAAGCCTCTCTCTGTCACCTTAATTCACTTTTATAATTTAATTATATGATTTCAGTAATATTATAATGATTAATTTCGAATATAAATTATTTTTTATTTAGAGTAAAAATTTATTATAAAATTATAAATTTTATTAGATATTTTAAGTAGAAAATTTAAGAAAAGGCTGAAATTTTTCATTTTAATTTTCAGATTAAAAACACATAAATAGAAAAATTAGTATTAATTTGTCAAAAACTATTTGAAAAAAATTTTATAATGATAATAATTCCAAAAAAATCATATTTAACCGTAGTAGCTGCAGCTGTTAGATTTGCTAATACACGAATTCCTAGAGATGAATGGCTCGAAGTTAGTGGGATTTTCACTGGTCGAAACGAAGGTGATAATGTTATAATAACAGAAGCTTATCCAATCATGCATCAAGAATTAGATAAAAACTCTGTTATTGATCAATATAAATGGAGTGATGAGGATTATGAGTCTCTCTATATAATTGATGCTCAAGCCTTTTCAAAAGACCCCCCAGAGTTTGTAGTAGGATGGTGGCACTCGCATCCAGGTTTTAAAGTAATGATGAGCCATATTGATATCCAAACCACCTTATCTTATCAACAAAATAATCCTTTAGCAATTTCGCTTGTATTTAATCCTATAAGATTACAACGTCAAAT
>JBHLKB010000057.1:0-10484 GCA_048887205.1 Candidatus Hodarchaeota archaeon | reverse complement strand
ATTTTTCTTGAGCTCATCATTTATCTGTTCTGCTAATAAATCATTATCTCTTTCAACTTCTTTCTTAGTTTCTACAACAAGATCTCTTATTTCTTCCCTTGCTAAATTGATACTTTCAAGTTCTTTAATTCTATGAACTTCCTGTTTTCTTTTTTCTGACATCTGTAATAATAAAAAATAATTAAGACTATAAGAATTATTTTTATAAATTGAAAATCAAAAAAAAATTATTTGGTCTTATAATTATAGAAACCTTTTTCGGTTTTAACTCCTAATTCCCCTCTATCAACTATTTCTTTAAATATGTCAGGCGGTTTATCGTCTGGAAGTCCACTATTTTTGAAATAAGACATTTCTATATCATAAATTACATCCAATCCAATTCTATCCATGAATTGAAATGGGCCATATCCATTTGTAATAAAATATTGGCAAAATATCGGCCAAGCTTTATCCACAGTTTCGATATCAGCATAACCCCCTGCCCAAATCTTTAGACAATCCTTTTTAATTGCTCTCCATATTCGATTAAGAACGAAACCGTAACACTCTTTTTTAACCTCAAGAGGAACGATTTCAATACTCTCTACCCAAGCTTTCCCTTTCTGGAAGGTTTCTTCACTTGTTTGAGTTCCTTTCATAATATCGGCTAATGGCATTGTGAACAAGTTGTAGAAATGAATATTTAATAGTTTATCTTTCCGTTCAACAACATCCTCTAGCTTTGAAATCGGAATGGAAGAACTATTGGTTGCTATTATAGCATTTTTAGGAGCTGATTTATCAATCAACGAAAAAATTTCTTTTTTTAATTCAAGTTTCTCTGGAACTGCCTCAATGACTAAATCTGTATTTCTCACTGCCTCAGAAATATTAGGAAAGACGTTAATATCAATTTTAATTTTATCCTCATCAGCTTTCTTTTTTACATCACTAATAAATTCCTCTAATCCTTCAGAACTTACATCATAAACATTTATATTATATCCGTATAACGCAGATTTCTCTATAATTTGACGACCCATATATCCTGCCCCAATTACGGAAATAGTAGTAATTTTATTACTCATATAAAATCCACCTAATAAAATTTTTATAGGTTGTATAGAAGAAATTCTATTTATATTGATTAATAAAAATTTCTTATTAATCTTTGTTTTAGGAAACGATTTTATTAAGAGCATCTAAAAAGTAATTATTTTCATTTTTAGAACCTATAGTAACTCGGAAATATTCTGATCCAAACTGAGTAGATACATTATGTACTAAAACTCCTTTATTTGCTAACTTCTCTACAATATTTTGAATCCCAGTTTTTATAAGCAGAAAATTTGTGTAACTTGGATATGCTACAAATCCTAATTCTGAGACAAGATTTAATATTCTTCTTTTTTCAATTTCTACTTCATTAACATAATCTGTCATATATCTTTGATTCCTTAATGCTTCTATTCCAGCAATAACACTTGGATATGGAAGCATTATCTCTAATCCTTGAAATTTTTTACGTATTAAATCTCCAGCAATAAGGTATCCAATTCCAGATCCTGCTAATCCAAAAGATTTGCTTAACGTTCTTAAGATGGCAAGATTAGGATAATTATTTATTAAATCAACATAACTAACGTTTGAGAACTCAAAATAGGCCTCATCAATTAATAATATTACGTTTTCATACTCTAAGATACTTTTAATATCGTTTTCTGCTATTATCATACTTCCAGTCGGATTATTAGGATTATCAAATACTACTAAAGATGGAGTATGCAATTCATTAACTAAAGCTTCTAAGGGGATTTTGAAATCGGGTTCATTTAATCTGATTTTTATCAAAGAAGAGTCCGCATTTTGAGCTGAGTTGTTTATTACTATAAATGTTGGTTCAGCAATTATAATTTGCCTATTATTCGAAAAGAGAAATATAAATTCTTTAATTATTAAATCCGAACCTGAACTCAAGACAATTGAAGCTTGTGGGACATTTGCATACCAAGATAATTCTTCAATTAAAGTATCGACTTCTTTTTGAGGAGTATATCTGTTAATATTATTAATAGATTCTTTTACTTGATTAATTATTTCTTTAGGAGGTGATTTATACATTTCATTCATATTTAGCTTTATCTTCATTATTTTTAAACCCAGAATTATTATTTTTTTTGAAGGTTCTTTTCACAACTTCTCTACTTAGGATAATATTGGATATCGAATTAAAAATGTTTTTTTATTGAATTTGCTTTTAATATCTATTATTCTAAAAAAATTTTTTTAAGAATATAGAGGAGATAAAATAAAATGACTACGTGGTATGAAACGCAAATGGCAAAAGATTTGTTTCCAATCTTCGGTGCAAGAGCCATAAGAGGTATAGAAACTAATTTTTTCTTGTCAAGAATATATACAGGAAAATCAGCGCTACTTCGAGTATCACAACATTTAGAAGCGCATATTAAAAAGGAAGCAAGAAGAGCTTTAATTATTACTGATTCATTTACTAAAAAGTTTGTTAAAAATCTAGAGGATCACTTTAAATTAATCGATATGGATTATAAAGTTTGGTCGAATGTTTTACCAGAAGCCCCATTACCTTCAATAGAAGAAGGAGTAAAAGTTTGTGAGTCCTATAATCCGAAAGTATTAATTGCAATTGGAGGGGGCAGTGTAATGGATACTGCTAAGATGGTCATGTTAAAATATGAAAAACCAGACCAAAATATTTTAATGATTGTGCCTAGCCTTGGTGGACCTCTTGGATTACGCAAAAAGATTAAATACCTGATCTTTATACCTACTACTACTGGAACTGGCGCAGAAAATTCACAAGATGCTACAATTACTGATACTGCGAGAGATCCTCCAAAAAAAATTGAAGTGGTGCATGAAGAATTACTAGCTGATATTACTATCTTAGATACAGATTTTGTAAAGGATTTGCCACCTTTTTTAACGATGGCAACTGGTTTAGATGCTTTTTCACACTCAATAGGTGCTTTTACAACAAATTGGGGTAACCCTTATTTTGATGCTATTAATTTAGCTGTCATAAAAGAGATTATAAAATATCTCCCTCGTTCTTATAAATATGGTGGAAAAGATAATGAAGCTCGGAGCCACATGCAATTTGCCTCCTCAATGGCAGCATTCGGAGCGTATGGAAATCAAACTCCTGGATTGAACCATGCTTTAGGCCATAGTTTTGGAAAAATCTTTGATGTTCATCATGGCCTTTCTTGTAGCCTCTTTTTACCATACACACTTGCATTTAAAGCAAAAGTATCTGACAAATGGAAACAATTGTGTCCAATTTTTGGTATTGAAATTGAAAACAAAAATCGAAAGGAATTGCTGAAAGAGTTCATTCAAAAAATTAGAGATTTTATCCATTCTATTGATGGTCCAACGTGTGTGAAAGATATAAAAGATCCCATAATTACTAAAGAACGATATTACGAAAATCTTGAAAAACTAGTGGATTACGCTAATAATGACGCTGTAATATTAATTTCACATCGCTCAATTAATGAAGAACTCTGTATGAAAATATTTGAATATGCTTGGGATGGAAAGGATATTGATTTTTAAACAAAAACTTTAGTTGAGGATAAATGAGTGAAGAATTAAATGGATATAATGGAAAAATTGCATACATTGATTTAAATAGTCAAATGGTTAATATTAAAGATTTAGATGGTTTAATCGCAAGGCAATATCTGGGGGGAACGGGATTAAGTGCTAAGATAATGTATGAATTGTTATCTGATGATGATTACGAAGTCTTAAAAACTAATCCATTCACAGATAAGAATCCGTTAATTTTTGCTACTGGACCTATAACAGGAACAATCAGACCTTCTTCTGGTAGATATTCTGTAACTGGAATTTCACCACTCACAGGAATTTGGGGGGAAGGAACTTCAGGTGGATTTTTCTGTATTTCTCTACGGAATAGTGGATTTGATGCCATAGTGATTACGGGAAAATCGAGTAATCCCATCTATTTATATATCCACGATAATATTTTTGAATTTAAAGATGCAATTAGTTTATGGGGAAAAAACACTTATGAAACTCAAGAATTGATTAAAAACGAGTTAAAAAACGACAAGGTAAAAGTTGCATGCATAGGATATGCTGGAGAAAATTTGGTAAAATATGCTGCTATTATAAACGATGAAGGTCGAGCTCAGGGCAGATGTGGTTTGGGTGCTCTGATGGGATCAAAAAAATTGAAAGCAATTGCCATTCATGGAACTAATAAAATTAAAATGGTTGATCCTAATATAGGTAGAGAATTGATAAAGAAGGCAGAAGATTCAAAAAAAGGATCGCTTCTAGCATCAGCAACACCTCTTTTATATACTCTATATGGAACAAATTGTTATCTTGATATTGGAATGGCTCTTGGGGATACTCCCGCATATTATTTTACTGAAACGGAATTTCCCGCCGAAAAATTAACTGGAAAAACTTTAAGAGAGGAATATCCTGTTTTAGACTATGGTTGTGCTGGTTGTACCTTGAGATGCGGCAAACAAACGATTATTGAGCATAATGGAAAAGAAATCAAGGTTGATGGTCCAGAATATGAATCAGTCGCCGCTTTAGGACCTTTATGCGGTATCTTTAATTCTAAAGAAGTAATATTAGCTAATCATTTATGTAATATTCATGGTATTGACACAATCTCCAGTGGAGTATGTATAGCATTTTTGATATATTTGGTCGAAAATGACATTAATATTGATAATATAGAGCCATTATTAGATGATTTAAATCTTGAAGAGATAAAATGGGGCAATGGTGAACTAATATTAAAGTTAATTGATAAGATTTCAAGAAAAGAAGGAATTGGTAATTTACTTGCTGAAGGTGTACGTTCAATTGCTAAAAAGCTTGGGGTTGATCCAGAATTGGCTGCGCATGTTAAGGGATTAGAAATGCCTATGCACGATCCAAGAGCTTTTGCCGGACAAGCTTTAAGTTATATCACTTCTTGTGTGGGAGCAAATAATCAAAAATGTGATTGGTATAGTGTAGAAATAACATCTGTTTCCCATCCTGATTTACACGTGAAACTCGGTAAGTATAGACCTTTAATTAAAGGAAGAGAAAAGGGAGTTATTGCATTACAGGATATAAGAGCTGTAGATGACTCTGCAGTTGATTGTGATTTTGTTAGTCTCAGCTTAGAGCATATAACAGGTCATATAAATGCTGCTACAGGTTTTAACTATGACCAAAAATCAATATTAAGAATTGGAGAACGTATTAATAACCTTAAAAGATTAATAAACTGTAAATTAGGAATTACTAGAGAAGATGATAAATTGCCAGGAATCTTAAAACAAGTTTTAAAATCGGGAAAAACAACTCATATAAAAATAGATTTGGAAGAAAATTTAAAAACATATTATAAGCATCGAGGTTGGGATTGGGAGACTGGTAAGCCTACCGTCGAAAAATTAAAAGAACTTAACATAATTTAATTTATATAATGTTTCTTTTTACAAATAAGAGACTTTTCAAATTCATCTCTCTTATATTTTTACATAATCTAAATATAATTTATCTTAACAAGCAAAAGTAAATGATTAATATGAATATCGATAATATCAAACGTATCTTAATTGTAGGCGCAGGTAACATGGGTCATTCAATTGCGCTAGTATTTGCTCAAGCAGGATATGATATTGATTTATTAGATGTGAATGAAGATATCCTAAATAATGCGCTTAAATTAATTGAATCAAATCTAAATATTCTATCTGAATTTAACAGAGTTAATAAAAAAGAAATTCCTGGTATTCTGAAACGGATTCATCCAACTACAAATCTAACCACTGCTGCTGAAAATGCTGATTTTGTAACTGAAGCAGTTAGTGAACTTCCTGAATTGAAAAAAAAAGTTTTTTTTAAATTAGATAGACATTGTTCTGAGGATGTTGTTTTAGCAAGTAATACTTCTACTTTAGATATTTTTAGGATAGTTAAGAAAATCCCTAGAATTAACAAAGTAATTGCTCATCACTACTTTTCACCCCCACACATTATACCAATTGTAGAGATAGCTGTTGGACGAAAAACCTCAAAAGAAACTGTGGATTTTTCGCTAAAATTAATGGAAAAAATTAAAAAAAAACCTATATTAATGGAGAAATCTGCTCCTTCATATATTGTAAACAAAATACAGACTTCTATCATTGGAGCAATGTATGAACTAATTGCTAGGGATTTAGCAACTCCAGAACAAATTGATTTAGCAATAAAATATACCTTAGGAATCAGACTTCCAATTGTAGGAATTGTGCAAGCCCAAGATTTTACAGGATTAGATTTATTACATGACGTTCTAAAGAATAGGCATATTGAGGTTCAATTTATTAATGAAAAAATAGAAAAAGGGCATCTTGGTGCTAAATCAGGAGTTGGTTTTTATGATTATGGGGGGCGCACTGAACAAGAAATTCTTAAGAAAAGAGATAGATTATATCTTCAAATGTTAGAACACTTAGAAAAGATAAATGCATTTGAACCTATATGAAGATCTTACATACTATTACTAAGTTTTTCTATAGCAATTAAAATTTCTTCTTTGACTAAACCATTGCTATTAGAAAGGGAAATATTTAAAAACTCCTTAGATTCTTCACCACCAATCTGTCCTAAAGCCCAAGCTATCATTCCTTTTACTGTCTCGTCAACATTTTCATTGAATGCCTTAATTAATTCAGGGATATATTTAGGATCAAGTGAATTTCCCATAGCTCTAGCAACATTCATTTTCCATCTCCAAAGATCATTGTATGAGGCATCATCTGACATATAAAACATATGGGTCCAAATTTTTGTTTTATAATGTTCTCTATCCATATGGAGCAATTTAATTAATTCAAAATCCTTTTCTTTGGCAACTACTCTTTGATTAAGGGGTAATTCTTGTGATAACCAAATTCTATTGCGAGGGCAAACTTCTTGGCAGCGATCGCACCCGTAAATCCATGTTCCCATAGGCTCACGGAGTTCCATTGGAGTAATTCTTTCTCCATAATATGAAAGATATGAGATACACTTGCGCGGATCTATATTACGTGGACCTCTAAGTGCTCCGGTCGGACATGATGCAATACAAGTATTTTTACACCAGGAAGGGCAACCAACTTCAACAGTAGGATTGTCAGGAATAAATTCAAAATTAACTACTATAGGGATTGGTGTAATCCAAGAACTTTGGAGGGCTGCTTTCCGTGAATATAGAAAATTATTCTTTCCAAAAGTACCCAAGCCCGCTCTTGCTGCAGTTAATCGGTGAGGAATATTAAATGGTGCTCTTGAACTAATATCATTATCTCTTAAGAAACCACGAAAAGCCTTGATCCTTTGATACAATTGTCCTTTAGTCTTTCTATCATCATCCAAATAAGCACGACCAAAATAACCTTCAAGATAATTTGGAAATGATTCCTTAAAATAGACATCAATCAGAATGATTATCGATTTAGCATCTGGCATAATATTTTTAGGATCTAATCCTTTAGTGAGGTCTAGCTCTTTTTCAACTGTCCAAGCATATTCTTCCTTCCTTGATAATAAAATTTCTCTTTGAGTTGGAAAAGGATCAGCAGTTGTAAAGCCAATATCTTCAAAGCCTAAATCAAAAGCTTTATTAATAACATCATTTTTTAACATTTCACTATAAAACCTCTGAATAATGTAGTATCCCTTAATTTCCTTTATTAAAAAATTAATTAATGAATATAATTATGAAGATTATTTGAATGGTTCTTTTATAATTTGAGTTCATAACTTTTTAATTTCAGCACTAAAAAATTATCATGTAATTTGAAGAACTAGTTCTTCTTTATATCCAATGATTACTTTAGTGAATCCCTTAAGCATATTATCCACTTCAATATCACCTGTATCCACTCTTAAACAATCTAATTCTCGCATTTTTTCGCTTGTGGCAATAATTTTAATATTCTTTTTACCAATAATTTTTAGGATTTTTGGAGTGAACTGTTTATTACCTCTTCCAAAAATAAAACCTTGCCCACCTATAGGCGTAATAATAATTTCTGCATTGACAAATTTTTTTAGTAATTCAAGAATTCTTTGTTCATTTAAATCTTCTCCTATGACTTTTTTATTACATATCGCATCTATTCCGAGGAGTGTTTTGGGTAGATCTAAATTATCCGTTATAGCCTTAACTGTTGTTCCTGGTCCTAATAAATACAAAATATCCTTACCCAGGCTTTCAATGATAAATTGTGCGATTTCTTGTTTATTTTCTTGGGCAGTTTTTCCTAATCTAGAACCAGATTTACTTGGTTGTATTAAGCTTAAGATTTTTGGTACTTTTAAATATCCATATAATCTCGATTCTAATATATCATCACGTACAAGATCTTCATTAATATCTAGTATTTCTTGTTCTTGAGTTTCAACAACTTCCTCCAAAAACTTATCAACAATTTGAGCAGCAGCTCTAGGATTAAGAGCAAAAACAGAGCTGAACATTTTTACTCCAGCTGGTAATGCAACCACAGGCTTTTTTAATCCAATTGCATCATAGATATCTCGTGCTGTTCCATCCCCGCCACAAAATACCAACAGTTCAATTGTTTTATTAATCATTTCTTTTGCGATACTTTTTGTATCTTCAGAAGTAGTGTGTTCACGAATTTTCCCAATAACTTCAAATTTGAATCCTTTATCTTTAATATATTCTACTCCCATTATGCCAGGGGCCACAAGGAAAAAGATTTCTTTTTTCCTTTTTATTTGCGATAATAACTCACTTACCCTTTGTGGCGCAACTGGTGTAGCACCCATTCTTATAGCTTCTTGAAAAATGTTGCCATCCGTTCCTTTGAGCCCTACACTACCTCCCATTCCAGCAATTGGATTTACGATTAACCCGATTTTTTTCATTATTAATTTTTTCCTAATTTTTTTCTTGCTTTCTTTAAATCCCTGTCGCTTAATTTGTGAACTAATTTTGGAAATATTCTCATAAGTCTCCATAGGAACTTAGCTGATCCGGGCATGATATAAAACTCCTTTTTCAATAGATCTTTTATATATTTCTCTGCTACATCTTCAGGACTTAACAAACCTCCCCAACTCTCTGATATAATATTCAATTCTTCAGGTCTAGTCTCTAATTCTTTTTGAAGTCCAGTGGTTTCAGTGTCAGGAGGGCATAATACTGATACACAAATATTATAAGGCTTTAACTCATGTCTTAAAGATTCAGAAAGACCCATTATCGCAAACTTTGCTGGAGTATAAGCAGAATAGCCCATTTGTCCAATATATCCTGAGACAGAAGAAGTATTAATAATATGCCCCTTTTTGCTTTTGGTGAAATATGGTAATAATATTAAGATAGAATTCAATTGTCCATAAAAATTTATATTCATATGATTTTTAAAATCATCCAATGTTAATTTCTCGATATAGTCCGGGTATGAAATACCAACGAAATTTAAAAGATAATCTGGAACGCCATATTTATTAATGAATTCTGTTAATAAGGGTTTTAATTTATCCATATTTGTTGTGTTACAAGAAATTAATTCAACAATTTGATTTTGATCTGCTTTTAACTCATCGATTTCTTTAGCTGCTCTATTTAGAGTTTCTAAATTTCTTGCTACAATGCACACATTACCGCCTAATTGTATTATTTCTTTAGCTACAGCTTTCCCTATCCCCTTTGAACCACCACAAATTAATGCCCATTTCTCTTGAAAAGGCTGTTTTTTTATTAACTTCTCATTAACCATAAAAGTTATCCTCTCTAATGTTTTCTATATTAACCTAACTAGCAATTGGAGTTACATTTAGCCTCAATTTTCTTCATTTCATTTATATTCTTAATTTTAATTAAATTTCTTTTTGTATTAAATAAAAAAGAAGTAAAAACTATAATTATATCTTTTTAAGGCTCTACAAGGATTTTAATATCTTTTGTCTCAGGATTAATGGCGGACTCGAATCCTTCTTCAACAATATCACCTAAAGGAATTATTTTAGTAACAATTGGGTCAGGATCAATAAGTTTTTTGGCAACTAAATCAATAGCATATTCAAAATCTTTTCTAGTATAGCTCCAGATCCCTTGGATTCGTATTTGATGCCAAACATATTTGAATAGATTGATTTCAATCGGTTTATCCCAAATACCAATCTGAACAACAGTTCCCCCTTTTTTTACGATACTAAGAGCTGCATCAATTACGCTTGGATCACCAGTACATTCAAATACAAAATCTACGCCCCCAAAATCTCGTTTTGGACTCCTTTTAATTTTTGCTAGAGCAAATTTACCCAGGGCTAAATGAGGATTAAATTTTTTTGCTATATTTAATCTATAAGGATTTTTTTCAACAACCGTAATAGTCTTAGCTCCCACAACGTTAAGATACTGAAGAAAAAACTGGCCCATGGTACCAAGTCCTAAAATAGCATTATGGCTT